>NZ_JAHGAP010000011.1:0-187425 GCF_030248655.1 Vibrio sp. D431a
CTTGCGACTTACATTAACGGTCAAACTGACCTAGTGAAAGCCTCAGTAGACCAAGACGGTAAACTGCAAATCTTCGCTGGCAACAACAAAGTTGAGGGCGAAGTCGAGTTTTCAGGCGGCCTATCTGGCGAGCTAGGTTTGGGCGAAGGTAAAAAAGTAACGGTAGATACTATTGACGTAACCTCAGTCGGTGGCGCACAAGAATCTGTTGCTATCATCGATGCGGCACTGAAATACGTAGACAGCCACCGCGCAGAGCTAGGTGCTTTCCAGAACCGTTTCAACCACGCAATCAGCAACTTGGACAACATTAACGAGAATGTTAACGCGTCGAAGAGCCGTATCAAAGATACTGACTTCGCGAAAGAAACGACGGCAATGACCAAATCACAAATTCTATCGCAAGCGTCAAGCTCAATCCTTGCGCAAGCGAAACAAGCGCCTAACTCAGCGCTAAGTCTGCTAGGTTAATCAATTTAACAAAGCAAGAAACCAAAGCCAGGCTCATCCCTGGCTTTTTGCTTATTGGCTATAACGATTCAGATGTGTCCTGACAGTATGTTCGATAAGGCATTCATATCGATTAGATGATCTCTTTAAATTCCAATGTTTCTGCGATGGTGGCGCAGAGACACCTGAGTCAAGCAGCTGCGCAAAATGTTGAGTCACAACGCAACCTAACTTCGGGGTTTCGAATCAACTCGGCGAGCGATGATGCGGCAGGTTTACAGATATCGAATACTCTCCATGTACAAACGAGAGGGCTTGATGTCGCCTTAAGAAATGCGCACGACGCTTTTTCTGTTGCTCAAACAGCGGAGGGAGCATTGCACGAAAGCAGTGACATATTGCAACGCTTACGCTCTCTGGGGCTTCAAGCAGCAAACGGCAGTTATGACTCAAGTGATCGGCAAAGTATTCAATATGAGGTCGTAGCGCTGCAAGATGAGCTTGATCGTGTCGCGATCACGACAACATTTGCGGATAAAAACCTGTTTGATGGATCTTACGGTTCACAAAGTTTCCATATTGGCGCGAACGCTAATTCAATCTCTTTGACGTTACGTAACATGCGTAGCCATATCCCAGAGATGGGAGGGCAGCATTATGTTGGTGATGCGGTCGATAAAGATTGGCGAGTCACTAAAGATAACCAAACCCTAAAAGTCGAATATCAAGACAGTAAAGGGCAAACCCAAACGGAATCCATTGGACTCAAATTGGGTGACCGTATAGAACAGGTCGCCACTTACATCAATGCTCAACAATCGATAGTGAATGCTTCAGTAACGGAAAACAACGAACTGCAATTCTTCGCTTCTACGATGAAGGCGCCAGAGGGTGTGGTTCTCGAAGGGAGTTTAGCGGATGAGCTTGATGTGAGCGCTGGTCAATTAGTCACAATGGATGACATCGATATGTCGACGGCAGGTAAGGCTCAGCTTTCAGTTGGGGTGATTGATGCAGCAATTAAGTACGTTGATTCGCACCGAAGTGAAATTGGCAGCTTTCAGAACCGTGTAAACGGCTCGATGGATAACTTAAATACTGTGAATCGGAGTGTTACAGAATCCAAGAGTCGAATAAGAGATACAGACTTCGCAAGAGAATCTACGGAAATGGTGCGTTCTCAAGTGCTCCAAGATGCGACAACAGCGTTATTGGCTCAGGCAAAGCAAAGGCCGAGTTCGGCACTTGGATTACTTAGCTGAGCGGATTTCATTGATGTAAGTCGATTAGAAACAAAATTTCAGGTAATAAAAAACGCTGCCAATGGCAGCGTTTTTTCGTGTTCGATTAAGTAAAAATTACTTAGTTACACGTAGAACTGGAGTTTCACCAACAGTTACAGAACCAGAAAGCTTGTTTAGCTCTTTGATTTCGTCCATGTTAGAGATAACAACTGGAGTTAGCGTTGACTTCGCTTTCTCTTCTAGAAGAGCTAGATCGAATTCAATTACAGTGTCGCCAGCTTTAACAGTTTGACCTTCTTCAGCGATACGCGTGAAGCCTTCGCCTTTTAGTTCAACTGTGTCGATACCGAAGTGAACGAAAAGCTCAACACCGTCGTCAGACTCGATAGAGAACGCATGGTTAGTTTCGAAGATCTTACCGATAGTACCGTTTACAGGAGCTACCATTTTGTTGCCTGCTGGCTTGATAGCAATACCGTCACCAACGATTTTCTCAGCGAAAACAACATCTGGCACGTCTTCGATGTTTACAATCTCACCAGAAAGTGGCGCGATGATTTCGATAGCACCAGCGTCAGCGCTGTCATCAGATACAAGCTTCTTAAGTTTGTCAAACAGACCCATTGTGTCATGCTCCTAAGGTTTGGTTTTATTCTGTCGAATTATAGTATACCAATATAGCTCATTAGACGACTTTTTTCGCCGTCTAATGGCCATTAAGTATTGAATTACTTGGTACTACCGATTACTGAGCTTTCTCAGCAATAAACTTTTCTACCACGGCTTCGATTTCTTCTGCTGTCGGTAGAGAAAGGGCTTCTTCAGCCATTGCTTTCACTTCTGCGAAGTTAGAGTTACGAACTACTTTCTTCACTTTAGGGATTGAAATGCCGCTCATTGAGAACTCGTCCAGACCCATACCTAGAAGTAGAAGTGTTGCACGCTCGTCACCTGCAAGTTCACCACACATACCAGTCCATTTACCTTCTGCGTGAGAAGCGTCGATAACTTGCTTGATCACAGTAAGTACAGCTGGTGATAATGGGTTGTATAGGTGAGAAATCATCTCGTTACCACGGTCAACCGCTAGCGTGTACTGAGTTAGGTCGTTTGTACCGATAGAGAAGAAAGACACTTCCTTCGCTAAGTGGTGTGCGATCGCAGCAGCAGCAGGAGTTTCAACCATAACACCGATTTCGATGTTTTCGTCGAACGCGTGGCCTTCAGCGCGTAGCTCTTCTTTGTACTCTTCGATCGCTTTCTTAAGCTCACGGATTTCTTCGACAGAGATGATCATTGGGAACATGATACGCAGTTTGCCGTGTGCAGAAGCACGTAGGATGCCACGTAGCTGATCACGAAGGATTTCACGACGATCTAGACTGATACGTACAGCGCGCCAGCCTAGGAATGGGTTCATCTCTTTTGGAAGATCCATGTATGGGAGATCTTTATCGCCGCCGATATCCATAGTACGGATGATCACAGCTTGACCGTTCATTGCTTCCGCAACTTCTTTGTACGCTTGGTACTGTTCTTCTTCAGTTGGTAGCGCAGTACGGTCCATAAATAGGAATTCAGTACGGTACAGACCAACACCTTCACCGCCGTTACGAAGGATACCGTCACAGTCTTTCACTGTACCGATGTTACCGCAAACTTCTACACGGTGACCGTCAGTCGTTTCTGCGTGTAGGTCTTTCAGTTTCGCTAGCTCTTCTTTTTCAGCTAGGAATGCTGCTTTAACCGCTTTCGCTTCTTCTAGCTCAGCTTCTGATGGGTTAACAACAATCTTGTTGTTCATTGCGTCAAGAATCAGCATGTCGCCATTCTTAACTTTCTTCGTGATGTCGTTAGTACCAACGATAGCTGGAAGCTCAAGTGAGCGAGCCATGATTGAAGTGTGAGATGTACGACCGCCGATATCACAAGCAAAACCAAGCACGTAGTCTAGGTTGATTTGTGCAGTTTCAGATGGCGTTAGGTCGTAAGCAACAAGAATTACTTCTTCGTTGATATCGCTAAGCGAAACAATGTTGATGCCTAGTGCGTTCTTAACAAAACGAGAACCGATATCGCGGATGTCAGTTGCACGCTCTTTTAAGTATTCGTCGTCTAGAGACTCAAGAGCACATGCTTGCTCTTCGATCACTGAGTGGATAGCGTGATCAGCAGTCATCTTGTCGTTTTTGATAAGTGCTAGGATTTCCTCTTCTAGCTCTTCGTCTTCAAGAAGCATGATGTGACCTTCAAAGATCGCTTCTTTTTCTTCGCCAAACGTTTCAAGCGCTTTTTGCTTGATAGTTTCTAGCTGAGCTGCAGATTTGTTACGAGCGTCAAAGAAACGCTGAACTTCAGCTTCTACTTGATCGTCAGAAATAGTGTTTGTGTTTAGGACAATTTCATCTTCTTGAAGTAGTAGTGCTTTACCGATTGCAATACCAGGAGATGCTAGGATGCCTGAAATCATAGCCTTACCTTAAGTTTGGTCAACTTTATAAAACGGGAGAATAATGGGTGCGCTAACGAATAGTTTTAGCTTAGTTTTGAGCCTATTTCCAACGAAGCCATTTTGCTTTCACAAAATGGCTTCTGGAGTAGGAGACCGGATTAGTGTAGTTGGTCCATTAGAGCAACTAGGTGGTCAACTGCTTGCTGAGCTTGTGGGCCTTCAGCAGAAATAGTAACTTGAGTACCTTTTACTAGGCCTAGTGTTTGTAGTTTGAACAGGCTCTTAGCGCTAGCGCTTTTACCGTTAGAAGTCACAGTGATGTCTGCGTCGAATGCTTTCGCTTCTTTAACAAACTGTGCAGCTGGACGAGTGTGAAGGCCGTTTTCTGCTGTGATTTCTACTTGCTTCTCGTACATGTGATATACCCCAATAAATGTATTTTTTTGTTAGTTTGTGACCAGATTTTAGCTTAACTGCTTTACATCTTGTGCGCTAGCACGGGAAGAGTTCAAAGCGCGTCAGTTCTGATACTAGTCAAAAGTTTGGTAACTACGCAACTGTTTGCGTGCGTAATCACTTTGAAACCTTTTTGTGTTCTGCTTCTTTATTTTGAAGCTAGAAATAAAACACCCTGATATTACCAAAGGTAGGGCAGGGATCAACAAAAAAGCCCCTAAACGGGGCTTTTTTAAACTAAAAATTGATTTGAACACATATTATTGTTGGTTCTCTTTTTCGGTAAAGATACCTGCAAAGAGTGCTGTACTTAGGTAACGCTCACCGGAACTTGGCAAGACAGTTACAATTGTTTTTCCTTCAAATTCAGGTAGTTCCGCAAGTCGGTTCGCTGCAACAACCGCTGCGCCTGATGAGATACCAGCTAGGATACCTTCCTCTTCCATTAGGCGACGAGCCATCTCAATCGCTTCTTCTGAGGTAACTTGCTCAACACGGTCAATAATGTCTAAATCGAGGTTACCTGGGATAAAACCAGCACCGATACCTTGGATTTTGTGCGGAGCAGGTTGGATTTCTTCGCCAGCAAGTGCTTGTGCAATAACTGGAGACTCTGCTGGCTCAACTGCGACAGAAGTGATGGCTTTGCCTTTTTCACCTTTGATGTAACGGCTTGTACCTGTGATAGTACCGCCCGTACCGACACCAGCAACGAATACGTCGATTTCACCGTCTGTCGCTTCCCAAATCTCAGGGCCCGTAGTCTTTTCGTGGATCTCTGGGTTCGCAGGGTTGTCAAATTGTTGAAGAAGTAGGTATTTCTCAGGGTTGCTTGCTACGATTTCTTCTGCTTTAGCAATCGCCCCTTTCATGCCTTTCGCCGCTTCAGTCAGCTCAAGGTTGGCGCCCAGTGCTTTAAGTAGCTTACGGCGTTCTAGGCTCATTGATTCAGGCATGGTCAATGTTAGCTTGTAACCGCGAGCGGCCGCTACGAATGCTAGAGCAACACCTGTGTTACCACTGGTAGGTTCTACAAGCTCTACACCTGGCTTAAGAAGCCCCGCTTTCTCTGCTTCCCAAATCATGTTTGCACCGATACGGCACTTAACACTGAAGCTAGGGTTACGCGCTTCAATTTTCGCAAGAACTTTGCCGTTGCTTACTTTGTTTAGACGAACGAGAGGTGTATTACCAATAGTAAGAGAGTTATCTTCGTAGATTTTGCTCATAGTGATGTTCCTTCATTACACGTTGTGTGAATATGGATAGAAGAATATGCGGTATGAAAAAAAGGGAAAAGGATTAAAAAGTTATATCTTATTAGGTTGGCCCAGAACTTGATAAAAGAAAAGGGAAAAGCTGGCGCTGATCCCTTTCCTTAATCTCTAGTCGACTATCGTTGGTGCTTAAACTCCGCGACCCACATAGCGGTTGCACCACATATTGCTACAGGCATGACAATGAGGTTCAAAATTGGGATCGTCGTAAACACAGACACCAATACCCCAAAGCCATAGGCCTTACCTTGCTTTTGTTTCAATTTGTAACGCATGTCGTTAAATGGGATTTTGTGATTATCAAACGGGTAGTCACAATATTGAATCGCGAGCATCCAGGCGGTAAAGATAAACCATAAAAATGGTCCTACTGTTTGTCCAAGGGCAGGGATGAGCAATAACAGGAATAGGCCTATTGCTTTAGGTAAGATGTAAAGGAGCTTTCTCCACTCACGAGCTAAAACGCGAGGAACATCTTTCAGGACGGCAGTGAAACCATCATCATTTACTTTTTGTCCCGTTAAGTACTCTTCCACTTTTTCAGCTAAGAGGCCATTGAATGGCGCGGCGATAAAGTTCGCGAGTGTGCTGAAAAAATAGGAGAAGGTAGCGAGTATTGTCAGAGCGAGTAAAGGCCAAAGAATGTAAGTTAACCAGGATAAAAACTCAGGCAGCTGCCCAATCCAGTCTTCGATCCATATATTAAGGTTTGAAAATAGATAGAAGATGGCACCACCCACAAGCAAGATATTTGCAAGTAGAGGTAAGATGACAAAGCGTCTGATTTTAGGGGCAAGTGCCAATTGTATCCCGTATAGAAAATAACCGAACCCGGTTCTCTGCTGATTGTTTTGCTTCATGTCTATTTTGGCTTCGTGTAAATGAAAACTCATTGTACCTGTGAGGACTTTTCTTTCAATGCCCTGACAAATGACGTCTTGTTAAGTGGAATCGTGGCAAGAATCACAACAAAAAACGGAACTTCTTGCATTAAGTTGTTCTAAATCTACATATAGTTTTGGTAAAGTAAACGTATCATTCAGATTTATTGCACTTGGGTTGCTGCTCAAGGAACTGCGAGTAGTAAAAACAAGTATATTGAGAGTAAATAATGCAGGAATTGCGATTCGTACTCATTGTTGTTGGCGCATTAGCCATCGCGGCATTACTGTTTCATGGTTTATGGAGCAGTAAAAAAGAAGGCAAAGCAAAGTTTGGTAACAAGCCACTTGGTAAGCTGGATGTTGACCAAGAAGACAAAAATGATCTTGTTGAGAAAGAGCGAGACTTCGCTCCCGCTCCTGAAGATGACTTTGAGATCATTCGCAAAGATCGCAAAGAACCAGATTTTGGGATGGCGAGCTCTTTCGACAACAAGTTTGAATCTGACCCGTTATTCGGTGGTCCATCTGAAGTCAAACAGACGCAGCAGGAGCCGGATGACATCCCTTCATTTGTTGCAGAAAAAGATAAAGAAGAGGACGTTGAGCCTGTTGTTCAAGCAACAGTAGCTGAAGAGCCATTCCAGCCTGCTGTGGAAGAAGACGTTATTCCCGCCGCGTTTGATATTACGGAGAAAGAACAGCAAGTCGAAACGGTTAGTGAGCCTGTCGTTGCAGAGCCTAAGGAAGAGCCAAAGCCAGAACCTGAAATGCAAGTGATTGTATTGAATGTGCACTGTGCTGGTGAAGAGCCATTTGTTGGTACTGCTTTATTTGAAAGTATGCAACAAAACGGTCTAATTTATGGCGAGATGGATATTTTCCATCGTCATGTCGACTTGTCCGGTAACGGCAAAGTGCTGTTTAGCGTCGCTAATATGATGCACCCTGGTACGTTTGAGCATGCTGATCCTGCTGAGTTTACAACGAAGGGTATTTCATTCTTCATGACATTGCCTTGTTATGGCGAGGCTGAACAGAACTTCAACTTAATGCTCCGAACTGCGCAGCAAATTGCTGATGACTTAGGTGGTAACGTACTTGATGACCAGCGCAACTTAATGACGCCAGATCGTTTAGCATCTTATCGACGTCAAATAGTTGAGTTTAATGCCGCTAACGCATAATCTTAACAGCAAATAATAATAGGGCTCCGGATGGAGCCCTTTTTCTTGGATTTCCCAACCTCACCGATTGAAAATACACGGGGCTTTACTATGTCTGAATCAGTACTTCAGCGACTAGAAGAACTAAAAGAGTCGTTGCATTACCACGCTGTGCGTTACTACGTGGAAGATAACCCAGAGATCCCTGATGCCGAGTACGACCGTTTAATGCGAGAGTTACTGGATATTGAAGCTGAGAACCCTGACTTAATAACCGTAGACTCGCCAAGCCAACGTGTCGGTGGGCAACCTCTCTCTGCGTTTAGCCAAGTGACACATGAAGTACCGATGCTTTCGCTTGATAACGCGTTTGATGATAGTGAACTCGATAGTTTCCACAAGCGCGCACAAGAGCGCGTGGGCAGCCAGAGTGTGAAAGAATACTGTTGTGAGCCTAAATTGGATGGACTCGCCGTAAGTTTGTTATATGAGAATGGCGTTTTAGTTCAGGCGGCCACTCGAGGCGATGGTACTACGGGTGAAAACATCACAGAGAATGTGCGTACGATTAAAGCTATTCCTTTAAAACTCAGAGGTAATGACTGGCCAAATCGTCTTGAAGTTCGTGGTGAAGTCTTTATGCCGAAAGCTGGGTTTGAAAAGCTCAATGAATTAGCAAGGAAGAAAGGCGAGAAAATCTTTGTTAATCCACGTAACGCTGCGGCAGGTAGCTTACGACAATTGGATTCACGTATTACGGCTTCTCGTCCGCTTAGCTTCTATGCATACAGTGTAGGCGTGGTGCAAGGTGCAGAATTGGCAGCAAGTCATTACGAACGCTTTTTGCAAATCAAATCTTGGGGACTGCCAATGTGTCCGGAAACTAAGCGAGTTGAAAGCTTGGCGGATGTAAAAGCTTACTACCAAGATATATTGCAGCGTCGTGATGCCCTCCCTTATGAGATCGATGGTGTCGTTATTAAAATTGACGATATTGCCGTGCAAGAGCGTCTGGGTTTTGTTGCTCGCGCTCCACGTTGGGCGATTGCCTACAAATTTCCAGCTCAGGAAGAAATGACGACACTGAATGAAGTGGAGTTCCAAGTCGGTCGCACTGGTGCGATTACACCTGTTGCTAAGCTAGAGCCTGTATTTGTTGGCGGGGTAACGGTAAGTAATGCGACGCTTCATAACGCAGATGAGATAGAACGTCTGCAAGTTAAGATTGGTGATCACGTTGTGATCCGCCGTGCTGGCGATGTTATTCCCCAAGTCGTATCTGTCATCAAAGAGCGTCGACCAGAAACAGCTCGAGATATTGTTTTCCCAACTCAGTGTCCTGTTTGTGGTTCGCATGTTGAGCGGATCGAAGGAGAAGCGGTAACACGTTGTATGGGGGGCTTAGTTTGCCAAGCCCAACGCAAACAAGCGCTAAAACACTTTGTTTCTCGTAAAGCGTTAGACGTTGACGGTTTAGGCGATAAAGTGATCGAGCAGCTTGTTGACCGTGAGATGGTGAAAACTCCTGCTGACTTATTTAAGTTATCAGCGGGGATTTTAACCGTACTAGATCGCATGGGGCCAAAGTCTGCGCAGAATATTGTGAATGCGTTAGAAAAATCCAAAGAGACAACGTTACCTCGGTTTTTGTATTCACTGGGGATCCGTGAAGTTGGCGAGGCAACCGCAGCAAACTTAGCAATGCACTTTAAAACGTTGGGAGCGATCCAAAATGCTACCGAAGAGCAGTTGATTGAAGTGCAAGACATCGGTGCTGTGGTTGCTCAACATATTACGACTTTCTTTAGTGAAGAACAGAACCAAGCGGTGGTTAAAGATTTGCTTGAACAAGGAATTCATTGGCCAGAGATTAATACTACTGAGCAGGTGGGGGAATTACCATTAGAAGGTAAAACAGTAGTATTAACGGGAACACTTTCTCAACTGGGGCGTACAGAAGCCAAAGAAGCCCTCCAAGCACTGGGGGCTAAAGTGACGGGTAGTGTTTCTAAGAAAACCGATATTTTGTTTGCTGGTGAAAATGCAGGTTCGAAGCTCGCAAAGGCACAAGAACTGGGTATCGAAATTAAAACCGAACAAGACTTACTCGAACTGATGAATTAAGTCTTCTCAAAAAAGCTAAAAAATAACTAAAAGCCCCGTATGGTAAGCATGCGGGGCTTTTTATTGTTCATAATTAAGTGTTTTTTTATTGAGTAATTGATGCCTTTGTTCATTTCAGTGATCAAGATCGAACCTTGGGTTATTGGTTTTTTTGGCTTTTTTAGTCTGCGAGTGACTTCAAGTTGATACTTTTAAGTTCAATTTAAGTGTTTGATTTTAAATAATAATTTGTTGTGTTGTGTTGATGTTGTTAAAAATAAGATCTGGATCAATAAGTTATATGGAACTTTGGAGTGGCTCATATTTTTTTAGAAAAAAAATAAGTTCCATTTGGATGTTTTTAGCTGCGAAGTTAGTCTTAATCACGTGGATACACGGTGTGTATGCAGGAACTAAAAAAAGCCAAATTAGAAATAATGAGGTTTGATCAGGAATTTACTTCTCTCCTTCGGCGGCCAACTAAAGGTGAGATAGAAAAATACAGCTATATCCATTTTTAGGAGTTTTTCCATGGACAAATTTTTTAAGGTTTCAGCGTTAACCGCAGCAATGTTTGGTGTTGTTGCTGTCGCTCCAGCTACAGCGTCTACTGAAAGTGCAGCAGGTGGCGAGTACGTAGAGAAAGTGAACGAATTTATGCAAGACTCAAGTCTGAATGCATTATTCATAGTTGATACTCGTTCACGAACTCGTACAACAGGTAAGCCCGGCGGTGAAAATGGTGACCGTTGGAGTCGTCTAAACTACTCTTCTTACAACGCAATTTTAGACTTCACTTCTGGCTACCACGATGGTTGGGTGGGCGCAGATGTTGCGGCTTACTACTCTGGCGATCTTTACAACGATAGTCTTTACAATTCAAACGAAGGCTACCTATGTAACGAAATCTCAACTTGTAACAACCTAGACTGGGGTGCAGGTGATGGTCAGCAGCTTAAAGTTTACAAAGCAGCGCTGAAATTCAAAGCAAACGAAAACTTTAATGCTCGTTTCGGTATGTTACAGGCTGGTGGTAACGGTACAATCGGTAACGTTTGGAGCTTTGTACCTGGTACTTACCGTGGTTTCGAACTGAACGCTAAGCTTGGTGATTTCAACCTAAGCTACTTTGGTGCAGACCAATTTACAGCACCTTGGCTGCTTCACGAAGATGATTACGCACCAGCGCTTTGGTCTGACACGTCATGGAGCTACCTACACTCTCTAGGTCTAAATGGTAACCTAACTGACAGCCTGTTTATGCAACTTGGCCTAGGCCAAGCAACTGGCGTTCAATATGCAAATGGTGTTGACTGGGGTGCAGGTCAAGTGACTAGCTACCACAACGAGACTGATAACACATCTTACAAAGCGTATTTGAAGTACACAGTGAGCGATCGTACAACTCTAGCATTTGATTTCTACGGTGTTGACGATGATGTGAAATACGATGGTCTAGGTTTCCACACTGGTCTGTCTTTGAACCAATCTTTCGGCAAGCTAGCTTGGATGTCTGAGTTGCGCTACACAGACACAGATAACCGTGCGGACTTCGTTCCTCGTACTATTCATACATATGGTATGAACAATGGTACTTGGTCTCAGTGGTGGGATGCGCTATCTGACTGGAACAAAGCGGGTGAGCTAGCATGGTACAACCGTCTATCTTACAACCAAGGTAACGGCTGGAACTACTACCTAGGCTTTGGTTACGGTACTGGCGCTGACTCTGCAGCAAGCGGAGCATCAGGTGACTGGGATTACGAAAGCGAATACGCAGTTAACGCAACCGTATCTTACTCACTACAAAGTGGCGCGCTTAAAGGTTCTACCATTCGTTTACACGGTACAATCCTAGAACGTGATGAGTACGCAGGTGCAGGCGATGCGGATGAGACAGACTTACGTCTACAAGTTCTTATCCCTTACAGCTTCCACTAATACTTAGTGAAATAATAAAAGGAGCCGCTAGGCTCCTTTTCTATTTCACTTCTCGGCCGTCGTATATTTTGCAATATAACGGTGGCAACATATGTACATTACCGTTTGGCAACTCACACTTTATCTCTGGGCCTAACGTACGACCACCGGATGCACCATTAGCATGAGTGGTTAACGGAATTATGGCAAAAGATATTACTAATAGACCAGATAAAAATCTCATAATCATCACCTTAATATAAACTTTAAATATCTACGTACTTGTATAAACCGTGACTACGCAGAAAGGCAAGGTTGAATAGGGCTCTTATATCAAACTAAGCTCTTACTTCTTTACTATTCCCATTCCCCACCTCTAAATCGACACATTTCACTTGGAATATTCGTAACGTCGCCACTTGGCATCTTACATTCGACTATAGGTCCCAAATTAGTTGTACCGCCGTTTCCGTTGTTGTAGGCAAAGGAAGAAAAAGAAAAAATACCGCACAACATTAAAAAGAGAAGCTTATTCATAGTACATCCTCTTACTTACCAAATAAAAAGCACTCAACTTAAATGCTTATGCGTTAAGTATGTATCCGAGGATAAAAAGATCAAAAAATAATTCAATAAAGTTTTATTTTTTAAAATAAATTTAGAGCGATAATTTACCTAGATATATTTCTATCTTATTGATTGTCGTGTGTTGAATAATTAAATGATAGGAAATGGGAGGTAGGGTATTAATAATATTACTACTACTTATTTTTTTCTCGATTTTAATTAAGGTAATGAAAATAAAGCAGTTGTTTAGATTAAAGTAATGGAGCATGATTTGCCCCATTACTTTGGCATAAATTAATTAGAATCAGGCTCAATGATTAAAATAATACCTTCCACATCGGTGATTCTTACGCGGGTACCGGCTGGAAGTGCTTGATCCGATTGTGCGGACCATGTGGTATCGGCTACCTTGATGCGATTGAGCCCGACGGAAAAGTCTTCTTCAAGGATAAGAGTACGCCCAATTAACTGCTTGTACTTTTGGTTCAGATCTCTTTCTTGGTCTTCTTGCTTGTCTTTAGACCATTGTCGTCGCCACCAAAGCCAGGTGGTGATTAAGCTGAAGCTTGCAAAGCAAAGCCATTGCAATTGCCAGCTCATTGGCAAAACGGTCATGATTGCTCCAACGATAAGTGCAGACATCCCGAGCCAGAGAAAATACCCTGCGGTACCAAGTAGCTCAACTGCTAAAAGAGCAAAGCCAAACGCTAGCCAATGCCAGAAAGAGATACCTTCCAACAAACTAAAAAAGTCCATAAATTAATCTTTATCTTGTTGTTTAAACATCTCTGCTATCCCTGCAACCGAGCCCATTAGTCCGGTTGCTTCTAATGGAAGCATAATTATTTTACCATTTTCGGCTTGACCAATGCTCTTGATCGCTTCGGTATAACCCTGTGCAATGAAGTAATTGACGGCTTGCATGTCACCTTTTGCAATGGCTTCGGAAACCATGTAAGTCGCTTTTGCTTCTGCTTGCGCGGCACGCTCACGTGCTTCTGCATGGAGAATAGCAGACTGCTTTTCGCCTTCAGCTTTTAATATCTCTGATTGTTTATGACCTTCGGCCTTTAATATCTCAGCTTGGCGAACCCCTTCTGCTTCAAGAATTTCCGCACGCTTATTACGCTCGGCTTTCATTTGCGCATTCATTGCAGCGGTCAGATCGGCTGGTGGCTGGACATCTTTAATCTCAATTCGTGTGACTTTTACGCCCCAAGGGTTTGTTGCTTGGTCAACGATCGCCAACAGCTTAGAGTTGATCATGTCGCGTTGGCTCAGCATTTCGTCCAGTTCCATTGAACCTAAAACGGTACGAATGTTGGTAAGGGTCAAGTTTCTAATAGCGTGTTCTAAATCGTTGACTTCATAAGCCGCTTTTGCAGCATCGATCACTTGAACAAATCCGACAGCGTCAATAACCACGTTAGCGTTATCTTTTGAAATGACCTCTTGCGCAGGAATATCGAGAACGCGCTCCATCATATTTACTTTTTGACCAACTTTATCAACGAATGGAATGATCAAGTTTAAACCCGGCTTTAATGTGTGGGTGTAGCGTCCGAAGCGTTCAACTGTCCAGTTGTTTCCTTGCGGAACCGTTTTAATGGCTGAAGATAAGATAACGACAGCAAGAACGACGAAAATACCGATGGTGATCAGTGAATCAATTGGCATGAGTTATTCCCTTAAGTGCATAATATTCGATCCATTTTTACCTATTTATAGACAATAGACAATTGAAGTTCTGAGACCTTTGAGAGGTTATTGGTTTTTTATATGACAAAGGCCGGAAACACCGGCCTTTGTCATTGCATGGTTTTATTCTCGCTATTTCGCGGGGTATTCAATCCAACTTGAACCATCAAGAGAAACATAATACTTCCCTTGTACTTCAATCACAGTAGAGCCTGAGTTCTGCGCGACAACTAGTGTTTCTGGTAGGTTCTCTGTCAATATTGAAGGGCTAAACGTCTTACTTTGATAAATGTTTTTATCCAAGATATTCGAAACGAGCTGCGACAATGCCAGATAGCTAGATGGCTCGCTTACGTGCTCGGTGTCGCCCTGACGCTGAATTCCTTCTCCGAAGATTTTAATTCCTACCGGTGTATGAATGATTGTCGGTGCAGGAATTTCTCGCATACCTGAAATTTGCATGCGGTCTCCTCGCATACCACCACCATGTTCTGGTACCAAAGCGACAACGATGTTGCGTTTTGAGGACTCTAAGGTTTTAAAGAACGCGTGGAGATCATCAAGCAAATTCTTAAGGCGCATTTTGTAGCTAGCAATAGATGTGCTTGAATTCGCATTGATGATCCTGTTGCCATCATGTAATGAAATTGAGTTGTAGAGTGCCACGACTTTGTCGTCACTACTGTTAAGTCTTTGCTGCCACCAGTTATCCAATACTTGCTTATCGCGGAAGATCGAAGAGCCATCAAAAGATTTTTGGTAAGGAGTTAAGTCTTCTTGAGACATAAGAGCCGCTTGTAAGTCGCCGTCTTTTTTGATCAATTCAAGGAAGCTATCAAAGACACCATTGTGGTTCATCAGTAAATTTTCTGTGAAGCCTAGCTCTTTCAAACTTTCGAACAAGTAGCACTGCTTTGATGGTGCTGGCTGGAACAGTTGACTGTGTTCCTGTTGACCACAATTGGCTCGTAACAGACGAATGACCGCAGGCCCGCTGTATGACGTTGCAGAGCTAAAGTTGTCGAACATGATGTCAAATTCTTTGAATAGAGGATGATCGGCCAGTCCTGCAATTTCGATGTCATCCCACGCGACCGAGCAAATACTCAAGAACAACAAATCGAAAGGAGCATCCATTGCGCTGTTGGTATCGAATGCCACACGTCGAGAAGCTTCTTTAGAAAAGAAATCTGCAGTTAACGTGTTGAGACTGGCATCATTAATTTCCGTTATTTGAGGTTGTTTGCTAGCAGTAACCTCGGTTGTCGGCTGTTGTTGAGCTACTTCTGCAGCCACTGTTGTCTGAGGTTCAGTCGTCATAGGAATACTTATATAGACCATCGCAATAACCACAAAGACTGAAACTCTAACGAACTTGCTCAAAATAAAGTACGCACCACACAAAGCGAGCAATCCGAGTATTGCTTGGAATGATAAAAATCGTCCCAAAAGCTCGACCAGATAACTCAATTCAAACTGCATTAACTGTCCCGCTTGAGCCCAAAGACGGTCTAGAGGAGGTAGGTAAGAATCGTAATGCAAGAGCCAGGCTGCGGCGACAAACACAACGATATGACGTACCGCATTTAGGCTTTTCATCGAGATAGGAAGCAGGATGAAGATCAACAGCGCAAAGTTTTCCATTGGATGGAAATCGATGATTCCTTGAAAATAGAGCGCTGTTTTTGCGATAAAGTAAATGTTCCACCAGCCCAATCCTATAGTAGAGGGGGTAGAGTCATGAGAATGCGATATCATTACTTAAGCTTCTTAGTGTTAGTGGCTGATGTATCTAGCTCAAAATAGCGCGAGCGTTTTAAGTGCTTGTGGTAAAAGCGTCGGGTAGCGTTTACTAGGTCACGGATAAAGTATCCTAGGAGTAGGCCAATACCTGAGCTGATAATCACGGTCAGTAAAAAATCGTTAATATTCATGAACGCTCCTTGAGCTCGATGGTTTTTTTCACAGCAAACAAAGGAGGAACATCAGTAATGGAGTTAGTGGCGGTATGGAATATTTTCCTCTCTGTCGCCAGAGCTGAAACGTCGTCGGATATGACAGCGGCATCTTGAACGATGAATTTTAACTCTGTTTCGATATCTAATTGGGTATCAAACGTGTGGGTCGAGTGAAATAGGTCTCTCACTGGGAACTCAAATATATTGTTTAGCGCAATATCAATATCGCTTTGTCGAATAGCACTGAACACGACATATAGAGCTTTGTTGCAGGCTGTCACAACGTCGCCATCTCTTCGAATATGACAAAGACGTAAACATTCCTCTGCAGTCATACCTGGCAATAAGTTCAGCTTTATAAGTGCAAAGTTCACACTTGAGTGTGTTGAGTGGGAAATGACGTCAATACAGTATTGACTAAAGTCCTGGTTTTGTAAGTAGCCTTTGCTACCAAACTCAAAGTCATATTTTAAGAGCGCCTCTAAACTTTCAGGAATTGGGCGTGTAAGCATTTGGCCTTGAATTGCCTCAACCTGAGTCATAAAGCGCATGTGGGGGATTTGCGCGTGAGAAATGAAGTTTGCCCCCGCGCGAAGCAAGAACTTTTCATCTGCATATCTCAGACATTGTTGGGTCTCCCTGACAATAATCTTTAGTCGACGGCCATATGCGGACCTTAAACGGTAGCAATCTAACGCGATCTGTTGAACTTCGCTTTGGTTATCGCAGCTGAAAATAATCGTTGAAGAGCGAGGGTTGTCTAGCATCTCTATGAGTCCTTGATTGCTCTCTGCCACACGCATCCCTTTTGGGGCTTTCACGCTTTCTCTGAAAGCTCTTCTGCTGACATAGATTCTATCGCTATCCGATTTGTCTTCTGGCATGACATGAGATTGATGCGTTTCGTAAGACGTTGCTTTTAGTGTTTTATCTTTAGTTTTAGTGAGAATGTATTCGTGTTGGGTAATTACACCGTGTTTATTGGACCAAAAATCCACAAGATAGCAGTAGCGAGCGTCATCTAATGATGTCATGGTCGCCAAACCTGCAATGTGTCTATTGTGAGAAATAAGAATGGGCTTTAATAGTGAAGTCGTCAGATGCCCATATATACAAACACTAATAGTGATTTTTTTATTATTTGCCAGCTCATTTAAGCTTTGTAGAAAGACACTTATAAAATCATCATTAGTTGATGATAGTAGCGAGTCTGGAACAACTAATAGACATGTAGAAAACTTCTTTATGTTCGTTTTGTGAATGTCTTTAGCAAGATTTATAGCTTTGGGCGTTTTTTTTGTGAATTTATGACTAAGAAAAAAACACTGTTCAAGGTGGGTTTTAGATAAGTCATTGAATTTCATTAAGGCTTCATCATTCAATGTGGACAAAAAAGTTTCTTTGTCTGTAAAGCTTGTAAGTGAAGTGTTGTCATTTTCCGGTAGTGTACTGAACAAATAATCAATAAGCATCTGTTTATGAGTAAATAAGTTTACATAAACAGAGTTTATCTCTCGTTCGTTTTTAATAGCAGATGATTCAGAGAGTGATGACATAAAGAGCCTTAAATCAATAACTTAATGTGTTTTGTGAAGCTCACAATCCGTTGTATGCTAATCGTTACAATTTTGATTTTCTTAGTGACAAGAAAATGACGCTAAGATATTAAACGAAATTGATCAGAAATTAAAATAGTTATAGCATGTGCTTCACATGATGTTTATGAGTTTAAAATCAATAGTCTCTAAGTCTATGATTCTCATTTAAAATATTTAAATTTCTTATATGTATTAAATGGATGGTAACAATTCATTATTGTAATCCTTTTTTCTGAAGTTAAATATTATTTAGGCCTTTGTTATTTATATGGGCTATAAATAAACTTATTCACATTCATCATCGTTCTATAAATATGAGACGCATAGGTCGATGCGTCAATTTTTTAACAATGGAATTTATACTGAAAATGATAGTGGCGGGATTGCTGTTATCTCAGTTTAAGCTCCGTTACATTGTGAAAAATTCTATGACTGAGTCTGCAAAAGATATTAATTCGATCTACTCTTCTTATAACTTAACTCAATACACGTATATTGAAACAACAGAAAACGAGTCTTACGTACAAGTTAAAAATAAGTGGCAAGTCTTCAAAGCCAACGGTGCTCGTAATGTTCTATCTTTGGTACGTAATACGCAGAAAAATTCAGAAACGGAAGCGATATGAAGCGCCTTCTATTTGTTAGTTTAAAAGGCGGCTGTGGCTCAACGACCGTCGCTGCGAATTTGGCACAAGCGTTAGTTAAGATAAACAAACAGGTACTGGCCATTGAGGTGGTGCCTAACAGTTTACTGCAAGCTCATCTTGGCTTGCCGAGGGAAGAGCAAGGAGGCTGGGCGAAACAACTTCTTTTAGATAAGCCTTGGACCCAGGCTGGTTATGAAAGCCCACAAGGTGCACTTTTTTTACCGTTTGGCCATCTGAATTCTGAGCAGTTAAAAGCGTTTTTTAATGAGCGTTCTCACTATCTATCAATGCTAGGTGAAATGACGTTGCAAGTGAGCGAAAACCGTGGTGAGCAGTGGCTGCTTTTTCACGCCGACTTAGCAGAGCTTACTGATCCTGAAGTGCGATCTTTTGTCGACTCAATGGATATGATTGTGGTGGTGGTAACGGCAGACGCCCTGAGTTATCTCACTCTTCAATCTTGGCTACAACATGAAGAGCTATCGAGATTGCTTCGCTCTGACAAATTACGTTTTTTGGTGAATAAGTATCAGCCAGAAACCGAAATTGGTCGTGATTTCATGTTGGTGCTGAAAAAGGAACTTAGCGAATCCTTGATTCCTGTTTCGATTCATCGAGATACGGCATTGCTTGAATGTGTGGCAAACCTGACGACCGTTCAACACTATTCGCCATCGAGCCAAGCCGCAAAAGATTTTCAGTCTTTTGCTTTTTGGTGTGTATCAGCGTTATCAAGCGCTCAGGACCAAAGCTAATTTATGCGAAGTCTTAATCTGATTTTCCAACGTTGGGTAGTGGATCAATTCAGACTGCAGAAGAACGCTTACGAGCAAGCCTGGAATTGTAAAACAAACTGGGTTGGTGAGTGTGCTTTGTCTTTTTGGTTTTCATTGAGTTTTGTATTTTTAAAGCCGGTTATTTCGGGTGTTCCCTCATGGAAACTGCCTTTGGTTTACTATCCAAACGTTAATTTTGCTGCGCCAAGATGGTTTGATCCTGTACGTTTTATTATCCAAAGCGTGTGGTTGCTTTGCTTCAGGCAAAACGTAAATACAGCATGGTCCAAAAAAACCAGCAGCTTAGCGATGACTTTAGCCGAGCAAATTCGCAATGCGTTCTACTTGCCATTTGAATTGGTTGCAAAAGGCGTCCGCTGGTTAGAACAGACAGCGAACAACATCAAAGATCCACAAGTTCGAGAGCGTATTAAAGCAAGTAAGTCCGCGATGGCGTTGAACTACACTTTGCTGTTTTTCGTGGTGTTAATCGCTTTGCTTTGTTTTACGGTGCCATTTGGTTATCAGGCTCAGACTGTCTTTGTGCTGTTACTCTGGGCATTAGCGATGATGGTCCGTCGCATGCCGGGTCGTTTTCCTACCATGCTTTTGATCATCTTGTCGGTTACGGCCTCATGTCGATACTTGTGGTGGCGTTATTCGTCTACCCTGAACTGGGACGATCCTGTTGCTTTGTTTCTAGGGGGCGTTTTACTTCTAGCTGAGACGTATTCTTGGATTGTGCTAATGCTTGGCTATTTCCAAAATATCTGGCCATTGAATCGCAAACCAGTATCGATGCCACCGGATCAGTCAACTTGGCCAACCATTGACTTGATGATCCCTACTTACAACGAAGATCTCGATGTTGTGAAAGCGACGGTTTATGCCTCGTTAGGTGTCGATTGGCCGAAAGACAAACTTAACATCCACATTCTGGATGACGGCAAGCGTGGTAGCTTCCGAGATTTCGCCAAAAGTGTAGGGGTGAACTACATCCGCCGCCCAACGAATGAACATGCGAAAGCCGGTAACATTAACTATGCGTTGAAGCAGACCAGCGGTGAGTTTGTTGCGATTTTTGACTGTGACCATATTCCTACACGAGCATTTTTTCAGCTCACAATGGGGATGTTCCTGAAAGATCCAAAGTTGGCGCTTATTCAGACACCGCACCATTTTTTCTCACCGGATCCTTTTGAGCGTAACTTATCGAACTTTCGTAACGTGCCAAACGAAGGCAACTTGTTTTACGGCCTGATTCAAGATGGTAACGACTTATGGGATGCGACTTTCTTCTGTGGCTCGTGCGCTATTTTACGTCGAGAGCCTTTAGAGGAAGTCGGTGGTATTGCAGTCGAAACCGTGACGGAAGATGCGCACACGTCTCTGCGCATGCACCGTTTAGGCTATCGTTCTGCATATCTTAAGCAGCCGATTTCTGCTGGTTTGGCGACAGAAACATTGTCTGCACATGTTGGGCAACGCATTCGTTGGGCTCGCGGGATGGCGCAGATATTTAGGGTAGATAACCCATTGACTGGAAAGGGGCTTAAGCTCTCTCAACGGCTTTGTTACGTCAATGCCATGCTGCACTTTCTATCTGGTATCCCGAGGATTGTATTCCTGATCGCACCCTTGGCTTATTTGTTGCTGCATTCCTACGTGATTTATGCACCAGCGCTGGCGATCATTTTGTACGTATTACCCCACATGATTCACGCCAGCATGACCAACTCTCGTATGCAGGGTGACTACCGTTATTCGTTTTGGGGTGAGGTATACGAAACCGTGCTTGCTTGGTATATCGCAAGGCCAACAACGGTGGCTTTGTTTGCGCCCCATAAAGGGACATTCAACGTAACGGCAAAAGGCGGTTTGGTTGAAAAGTCTCACTACGATTGGGTGATCTCTCGACCATATTTGGTTTTGGTTGCACTCAACATTTTGGGCTTCGCTGTAGGGATTTACCGAATGGGGTGGGGGCCTCAAAATGAAATCGGTACAGTTATCGTGAATCTCGTATGGACGATGTACAACCTGTTGATTTTAGGTGCTGCCGTTGCGGTTGCAGTAGAAGCTAAACAAGTGCGAAAAGATCACCGAGTAGAGGTGGCGATTCCTGTCGCGGTTAGGCTTAATTCTGGGCATTTAATACAAGCGCAGATGAAGGATTTCTCTTTGGGGGGCGTGCGCATAGAAATTGACGGGGTCGATGAACCAACCTGTGCTTACTTACTCGGTCAAACCTTAGAAGTGATCCTCAATCGAGGTGGCCAAGAATTCGTGTTCCCTATGACGGTTGCCTATGCTCATAAGGGGATATTTGGTTTACAACTCAACGAATTGTCTCATCAACAACGAATCCAATACGTCCAATGTACATTTGCACGTGCAGATACATGGGCGAAATGGCAACAAGGTTATCAATCAGATAAACCTCTATCGAGTATGCAGGCTGTACTGCAAGTCGGCTTTAATGGATACAAACGCTTGCTGCAACATTGTCCTAAGTTTGTTCAGGTCAGTGTGGATGCACTTTTATTTTGTATCGAATTTATTTGGTCACTAAGACCTCGTTATGTCCCAATCAGGACCTCAAGTCATGCTAAATAATAAAAAACTAACAGCGTTGACAACGGCTATCACTCTCATGTGTATGTCGTGCAGTCTCGCGGCACAAGAAGTAAGTCAGCAACAAGCAACGCCTTTGGCACAGCAAGATGCTGAAGATTCGACCGTGTTTAAGCGCGTCATCCCATTTAGTCAATTAGGTTACAGTGGTTCAATTGCTATCCAAGGTAGTGAGGCCAGTGCTTATATTGGTTTCGGTTCGCGACTCGATGAGGTGGTATCTAAAGCAAAGTTGCACTTTGATATCACACCTTCGCCAGCGTTGCTCTCTTTGGTTTCTCACGTCAAAGTGTATTTGAACAACGAACTTATGGGAGTAGCGTCAATCGTCGATGGCCAGCAAGGCAAAAAGTTGAGCTTATCTATGCCGCTGGACACTCGTTACTTTAGTAATTACAACCAAATTCGCTTTGAGTTAATAGGGAATACTCAGAAAGACTGTGCTAACCCCAATGACTCGAGCATTTGGGCTGAGATTAGCCAAAGTAGTCGAATTGAGATGCTTGCTCAAAAGACAGTGCTGGAAAGTGACTTGAGTTTGTTACCGGCTCCTTTTTTTGATGTCCGTGATTTCAGCCAGTTAGATCTGCCTGTCGTGATGGGTAGCAAATACGATTTAGATGATGTCAAGGCTGCCGGTGTCTTGAGCTCTTACTTTGGTGCTCTTGCGGGTTGGCGTGGTGCTCAATTCCCTTTTAGTGTCGACACGTTACCTAAGCGCAACGCCATTGTCTTTGTTACCAATGACAACAAACCTGAGTTTCTGAGAGATTTTCCAGACACGGATGGCCCTCGTCTTCAAGTCATCACTCATCCAACAGACCCGTACGTGAAGCTTCTTCTGGTGACAGGCCGTGACAGTAAGGATCTTAACATTGCGGTGCAAGGTTTGGCGTTGGGAAACCAACTTCTTACTGGACCAATCGCGAAGATTAATGAAGTCAAACAAATCAAACCACGAGTCCCGTACGATGCGCCAAACTGGGTGAGTACGGCTCGTCCTGTTGCATTGTCTGAGTTAGTCGAACAAAAAAGCATGCTGCAAGTGGAAGGCCGAACGCCTCCACCAATCAACGTAAGTTTGCGTTTACCACCCGATCTCTTTACTTGGCAAAGCCGTGGTATACCGATGGTTCTTAACTATCGTTATTCACCGCCTGCTGCGGATCATTCCGGCTCTCGTCTGACTTTGAGTATTAATGACCAATTCATTGAGGCGTTCAACCTAACCACAAAAGGTCAAGGTGGAGAATCTAACCGTATACGTGTTCCTTTGTTAGATGATGGCATTCTAAGTGGTGATACGTTTGTTCGCATTCCGGCTTTTAAGGTGGGTAGTCAAAACCGAATCGAGTTTGAGTTTGGTTTTGCGTCGGTGACTGATGGGCAATGTCAGGTGACGCAGCCAAGTAAGCAATACGCGGTCATTGATGGTGACTCTACGGTTGATTTTAGTGGTTTCCCTCACTACATCGAAATGCCAAATATGCGCGCTTTTGCTACTTCTGGCTTCCCTTACACACGCATGGCCGATTTGTCAGAAACTGCGATTGTTGTTCCAGAGAGTGCTCCAAAAGAAGTGTTGCAAACCTTCTTAAACGTCATGGGGTCATTGGGACGTGACTCTGGGTACCCAGGTATTCAGGTGCTTTTGACAGATAAATGGAATGCTGAGCAACTAAAAAATAAAGATATCCTGACGATTGGTGTTGTGGATGCATTAGAAGAAGCCGCTAATAATCCTGACCAAGTTAACTTAGTGGTTAAAGAGGGTCAGAGACAAATTCGCCTACCAAGCAAAAATGAAAAGCAGCTCGGAATGAACTGGATGAGTCCAAGTGATGCTCGTCAAGCCGCCGCAGATTATGTTTCTGTCGAGGCAGAAGGCTCTTTTGCTGCTATTTATGGTGCAGAATCGCCATTTACGAAAAAACGCAGCGTCATTTCTATTATGGCGGCTCACCCGTCAGATTTTTCGTCGGTTGATCGCGCGTTGGCTGACTCCGGTAAAGTGGAGCACATGTTTGGCTCGGTGGTGACGTTGAGAAATAACGAAGTAGCAAGCTACAACGTGGGTTCGCACTACTATGTCGGTAAGCTTCCTGTGTGGCAGCTCGTTTGGTATCACTTCTCTAATCACCCAGTCATCGTTGCGTGCTTTGCCGCCTTGCTAGTGGTGATCGTAACCATTGTGCTTTGGCGCGTATTACGTCAAGTCGCGTCTAGACGTTTAGAAAAAACTGAGGAAGAGGAATAATGAAAAAACTCATCTCGTTCCTTATGTTGTTCGTGTCTCCTTACTTGTGGGCTAACACCTGCGAGTGGCCACAATGGGAAACATTTAAGTCGGTATACATGGAGCAAGGCCGAGTCGTTGATGGCAGTGACGAGCGTATGATTACAACCTCGGAAGGCCAATCTTACGCATTGTTCTTTGCCTTGGTTGCCAATGACCCTAAAACCTTCGATCAGGTTTTAAAATGGACTCAATCACATTTGGCTGGTGGGGATTTGACAGCAAGGCTTCCTGCTTGGTTGTGGGGAAGAAAAGAAAATGGTCAGTTCGGAGTCTTGGATTCTAACCCAGCGTCAGATTCTGATTTGTGGATAGCTTACTCCCTTGTTGAGGCGGGGAGATTATGGAATAACTACTACTATCAGACCCTTGGACATCTGATCGCGAGTCGTATTTTACGTGAAGAAACCGTCAACATAGCGGGAGTTGGAACGGTATTGTTGCCAGCTCCAACGGGCTTTGATGCCGACGGCCAGTACCGTGTGAATCCGAGTTATGTTCCGTTACAACTGATTGCTCGTATGCAGTCGCTGTACCCGCAATACAACTGGGACTCAATGTATAAGGCAAGTGTTCACATGCTAGAGAAAACGATGCCAGCTGGCTTTAGCCCAGACTGGGCAGTATTGAGAAATGGTCGTTATAGCTCAGATGTGGTTACAGGGCCGATGGGCAGTTACAACGCGATCCGCACTTATCTTTGGGCGGGTATGCTAAATGACCAAGTTTCAGAAAAAGCAGTATTAGTACAAAAAATGCAGCCGTTTGTCGCGGCAACCAAAGCCCTTGGTGCGCCAGCGAGAGAAGTAAATACTGAAACGGGTAAATATACCCAAGCAGGAAGCGCAGGTTTTTCTGCTGCGGCTCTTCCGTTACTCGCGGCTTCTGGTGAATCTGCGCTGTTGGAGACGCAGTTTCGTCGTGCTCAAAATGAACTTGTGGTGGACAAAAACGATCATTATTACGACAACGTATTAAGTCTATTTGGGCTTGGTTGGCATGAAGAACGTTACCGTTTTGGTGTGCAAGGTGAATTGCTTCCTGTATGGAGCGAGAGATGTCAGTAACAGGATACGTGTTATGGTGGATTCCACTGGTTGCTTTGGCGGCTGGTGGCGTCGGCACTGTGCATGCAGAAAGCTTTAGCTCAAAACCTCTGACAAAGTCGCAGCTCGCACAGGTCTACAAGCCTATCGAGCTGGTTCAATTTTCCACATCATTAGCACGAGTTGACTCGGTTGAGTGGTTGGTTGAGCAGCTAAAACTGGCGGATGCGATTGGCCGAGATGATATTGTCGAGAGTACTCTGGAGAGGCTGTTCGCGATTGAAGAAAGCAATCCAACGGGGCTTTTCTATCAAGCGAATATGTATCTGAAACGTAAGCAGCCAGAATTAGCAAAACCGGTATTTGAGCGCTTAATCAGACAGGCGCCTCATTCGACTCAAGCGAAAAACTTGTCATCGATTATGGCTATTCAGGGAGAGAAAAGAGCGGATTATCAGCGCGCTCAGTTGCTTGCAAAATCTGGTCGTTACGATGAAGCGATTCAAGCTTACAAAGCCCTTTTCCCAAATGGAATGCCATCACCAGCGTTACAACTGGAATTCCTACAGTTGCAAAGTAATTTGCCAGGCAGTTGGAGCTCGGTAAAACAGGGACTGGAACGTTTAAATGCAAATTATCCTAGTGTTCCGTCTTTTCAACTCGCGTTAGCCAACCACATTCGCAAAGAGAATCCTGCTGATCCATGGATTCTCGATACCTATAAAAAGTTAGCGCTTGCTCCTTCGGTTGGAACAAATGCGGCAACGTCGTGGTTGCGTGCATTGGATCAATTGCCTATTTCAGATCAAGTTGTTCAGCAATATGCCATCTTAGCTAGCTACTACCCGTCTGACATGGAGATACAAAGAGCGAATCAAAGCGCGAAAGATCGCTGGAAAAAGGAAAAGGAACTACGCAAAGACCCCACTTATCTCGCCAAGCTCAAAGGGTTAGCGTTGCTCGAGGAAGATAAAACCGACCAAGCAGAAGCTCAGCTGCGTTATGCGTTGACGACTCGTCCGCGAGATCCTGAATTGCTTGGTGCTATGGGTAAGGTTTATCTACGTAGAGGGCAGCAACAAAAAGCGCTCGGATACTTTAAACAGGCTCAGCACTTAGATCATAATCCTGACTCGGCCTCAAAATGGGCAGCGCTAATCGAGACTTCTCAATATTGGGCGTATCTTGATCAAGGTGATGTCTTGGTCGAAAAAGGCCAGTTTAAGCAAGCAGAAAGCGCTTATCAAAAAGCGATTCAAGTAGATAAATCCCAACCTTATGCTTATTCATCATTAGGCTCTTTGTATCTGGTACAAGAAAATTATGCCGCGGCAGAGAAGGTTTTCAAACAAGCTTTGCAACTGGATAGCAGCAATAGCTCTGCATTGCGTGGTCGCTTAGATGTTCGCATTCAGCAGCAAGATTGGTCTGGCGCGGAAGCACTCGCGCGCAGTTACTCAGCCCCACAGCAGAAAGTGGTCGCTGAAAAAATAGCGAGCATCAAGTCGGAAGTTATTTTGACTCGTCTGCGGATCGCAATCGCTCAAAATGATCAGGCAACGATGAAAGCGTCCGTAGAGGAATTGATTGCGCTACAGCCAACCTCCCCATGGTTAAGGCTTGATATTGCTGACGTGGTTCATTCAATGGGCGACAAAGTACGCGCGGATACGCTGATGTCCGATTGGGCTACATCTAGTAATGACCCTGAAATGAAATTTGCTTACGCGCTTTATCTCGCGCAGGACTTCAACGTGAATGAGGCCATCGCTGAGCTAGAGAGTATCGCACAACATGACATGACAGACGCAATGCAGCGCAATTTAACCCGCTTGAAGCTTGATGCTCAGTTGAGAGACATTCAAACGCGTTACTTAGCTTCTCCCGAATCAGTAATGGCGACATTACGTGCGCTAGAGTCGGATTATCAAGGTCAAATTCAACCGCTCGCTCGTCTAGTGAGTACGTGGTTAGACATTGATGAAGTTAAGGAAGCTGAGAGGATTTTCCAAAACATTTCGCTTTCAGAAGATTGGTCAACCGATGACAAACTGGCTTACGGCAGCATGATGGTAAGCTTGAATCACTTTGAAGATTTTGATCGTTGGTACGCGGACTTAGCATTAAATTCCGCAAGACAAGATTTAAGTGCTTCGGAAGCATTACAGCTTGATGAACTCAAAACCCGTCGACTGTTGAGTCAAGCGGATCTGATGCTGGTTAATCAACAGCCTAAGCTTGCGTTGGATTTGTATGAACAAGTTTCTTTAAAGCCTGAGCCATTTAAAACTCAAGCAGAAATTGGCATGTTGCAAGCCAGTGCTTTGACTGGAGATGAAGCGACGTATCACGACATGCACCTCATTTTGAATAAAAAGCGCGATAGCTTAACTGCGGCACAGTTGATGACAGTGGTCGCGGTGTTTAATCAACAAGGCTATCGGAATGACGCTAATGCGCTAAATCAGTTGTTGGATGCGATGCCTGATGCTGATGCATTAGCGTTTCGCAATAGCATGTCTATAGCAATGATAAATCAACAGTGGGCCTTAGCTGAAACACGCGCCTATCAAGCCTTAAATCGTGACCGAATGGATAAAAATCGTGAACCTGAAGAGGCGAAAAAAGAACCCCTAAGCTTACGCGAGCTATATGATACTGCTGACGACTACTGGTTGACTCGTAACGTCAAATCGGACATCGATAAACTGCATGATCGGAGTGATGGGCATGTCATGATTGGCTGGGATTACAGTGCACGAGATGGCCGTAATACTTCGAATCAAGTGCCCATAGAAGCCCGAATCCCGATAGAGAGCTGGGATGGGCACCTGTTGCTAAAAGCCGATTATGTTTCTATCGATTCAGGTCAGTTGGACTATTATGAAAAAACCACCGATTCTGACAGCACTTCGTTCCAAAATGACGCATCAGGTATGGCATTTGGAGTGGGCTGGCAGGCTGAAGATTGGTTGGTCGATATCGGCACGACACCAATTGGTTTCGACCATACCACATGGGTTGGGGGTGTGCGCATCAATGGGGACCTGGGTGAGTTCGGTTGGACGGCAGAAGCTTCGCGTCGCCCTGAGACCAGTAGCGCGCTTTCTTATGCTGGAATGTCTGTCCCTAGCGGCACGACTGACCCTCAAGGGACTAAATGGGGCGGAGTTGCTCGTACTGGTGTGAAGTTGAGCTCAAGTTGGGACATTGGTGGCCCTTACGGTTTTTGGAGTAGCTTGCAGTATCATGTTTTGACTGGTGAAAAGGTTGAGGACAACACTCGTTTAGGCGTGCTAGGTGGAGCGTACTACAAGTTAATTGCAACGGATGACCAGCGTTTAAGTATAGGTACGAACTTAATGTACCTTGATTACGACAAAAATCTGGGTGAGTACACGCTAGGTCACGGTGGCTACTACAGTCCGCAAAGTTACTTCTCGGTGTCTTTACCTATCAACTTTTATGGCCGATACAACAGTTCTTGGTCATATCAATTGAGTGCATCCGTCTCTAACTCTTGGACTAAGGAAGACGCGCCATACTTATCGACAGTAGCGGAGTCAGACAAAGGTGGTGGTTTTGGTACGTCGTTGCAAGCGGCGGTGGAAAAGCGAGTCAGCAAACGTTGGTATCTTGGTGCGTTAGTCGATGTACAACGTTCTGAGTTTTATACACCAAACCATTTCATGCTTTATGCCAAGTACACCTTTAATGATCGTTGGCAACCAATAGAGTATCCGCCAGTAGCACCAACGTTGTATAGCGACTTCTAACAAAAAACAAAGGCCGGAAATCCCGGCCTTTGTTGTCTTCTTCCTAGAAGAATGCGACGCTTAGTACAAAATTGAGTAAAGCTGGCGACGATATTTGCTTGCTAATGCGTTACCTTGACCTAGCGCACTGAGAATATCCATAAAAGTCTTCTTCACTTCACCGTCTTGGGCGCCCAAGTCTTTTTTAAGAATATTCCACAGCAGTTCCAACGCTTCTTCATCCCGACCAACTTGGTTGTATTGTACCGCCAATTCACAAGCGAGTTCGAAGTTTGCCATGTCTGCTGCGTATGCTTGTTCTAGTCGCTGTAACTCAGGGCTATCTGCAGCCTGCAAATGCAGCTCGAGCTTGGCTATTAGGCTCTTGTAGTAGTTATCTTGATACTCGAGAGGGATAGCGTTCAGTAGTTCTTGGGCAATATCAAATTGTTTGGTTTCTAGCAAACAATCAGCCATCGCGAGTTTCACATCACCACGCTCTTGCAGCTCTGGCGGCAAAGTGTGGATGATGCTCAAAGCCTGAGCATGCTCACCTTGCTGAAGAAGTTCACTGACTTGTTTTAATAGTTGTTCATCTGGGCTTGGCAAATGCTTTTGTAGCATGGTAGCAATGGCATCAATTGGCTGGGGGCCTCCCAGACCATCGACGGCTTGACCATTTATAAACAGCGCGATAGTTGGCAATACTTGCACGCCAAATTGAGACGCTAAAGCGGGCTGATCTTCACAATTTAGTAGAGCAAGCGTAAATGCACCGTTGTACTGTTGAGCAAGAGATTGCAACTCAGGGAGTATCTGTGCGCTTTCTGGCTGAGCGTTGGCCCAAAAGTGGATCAAAACGGGCGTGTTCATTGAACCTTCAAGCGTTTCGCGAAAGTTCTGTTCTGTTATCTCAACGATAAATGGGGATTGCATCAGAGTATCCTTGCCTTGTGTCTTGTCGTTGATATTAGATATGGAGTTGATTTAGGTGAAATTCAAGCGACATTCACCATCAATAATGAATCATTCTATTTTGAGAAAACGTGAGGTAACAGAGTGAGGTTATTGCTGCTCAGGTGTTAGATAAAAAGAAAACGCTGCCGAAGCAGCGCAATTCTAATGCTATTTGTTAGTGCGGTATCAAAATAGGATGAACATGGTCAACACTACACCCACACTAAGCCAGTTAAGCCGATTTAATGTCATTGTTGCCTCGCAGTAGTATAAACATTGCTACAAAACGTAATGGGTGGCGATACCAAATCTAAGCAACTCAATCACTTTGGGCGAAAGAATCCCCGCTGAATTGCGTAGAAATTGATTCGTTTAGTTGAGGTTTTTTTAACCTACATGTTCATAATGACATCACATTGTTACGATGAAATTACATTTCGACAAAACTTTTTTATGCAGCCTGTCGCAAAATTTTATCAAGTGCACGGGTTGGTAATAGTCTTTTCAAGACTGCGAATAATTTAGTCGGTGTAGTAATTCGATAACGAATTTTCGGTGAAACGCTAGTTAATGCATGAAGAACTGGTGCGATGCAAGACTCTGCAGGTAAAACAAATCGATTATTAGACTTGTCGTTGTTGAGTCGCTCTCTTTGTCCTTCATAAGCATGACGATGGGGGCTAGATTCAATATCAACCCACTTCTCAAAGGCTCGTAATGCATTGTTTCTAAAATGAGTTTCGATCGGCCCTGGTTCTATCAATGCCACTTTGATATTCGTATCCGCAAGCTCTAGCCTGAGCGTATCTGTCCAGCCTTCTAAGGCAAATTTTGATGCATTATAGGCACCACGGTATTTCATTGCGGCAAAACCAAGAACAGAGCTGTTTTGTATGATGCGTCCTTCGCCTTGCTGGCGCATATGAGGAAGCACCTCTCTGACCAACTGGTGCCAACCAAAAAAGTTGGTCTGAAATTGATCTTGAAGAGCCTCGGTGGGTAAGTCTTCCAGTGCTCCGGGCTGACCATAGGCACCATTATTGAACACTGCGTAAAGCTTACCTTCTGCTAACTCTAGCGCTTGCTTCACGCCCGAAGAAATGCTTTCTGGGCTATTTAGGTCTAGATTGATGCAGGTTAGCCCTTCATTAATTAGGCGCTGGACATCTTGTTCTTTCCTACAAGATGCAATGACATTAAATCCCTTGTTTTGTAGGGCGTGAGCGCACACGTAACCGATGCCGGTTGAACAACCCGTAATAAGAATCGACTTTTTCATAATTTAATTTAAGACTCAGAAACATTGATTGGAGCCATCATTCATCAGCTCCGGTCATGAAGCAAGTGCTTGAGTGCTGGCTCTATTCTGGAGTAGCTAAATTTAAAGCCCAGTTCGGTGAGTTTTTTGGGTTTGGCTCTCATGCTATCAAACAACAAGCAGGAAGATTCTCCCATTAGGAGTTCCATCGCCCATTTAGGCGTGAACAAGATATGCGGACGTTTTAGCGTTTTAGCTAGTGTGCCGCTGAATATACGATTAGTCACAGGGTGGGGGGCGCACATATTGAATGCACCGTGGGCATGTGGTGTTTCAAGCAAGTACATGATGGCGCGGACCATATCTAGGATGTGAATCCAAGGCATGTACTGATTACCGTTCCCAAGTGGGCCGCCTACGCCAAGCTTGTAAGGTAATAGCATCTTTGCCAACGCACCACCATTAAGGCCGAGTACCACGCCAGTTCTCAGTAGACAAACCCGTGTTTGTTCCGACTCTGCGCGCTTAGCTATTTGCTCCCACTTTGCACAAACCTCGTGAGGAAAGTCGTCGCTATTAACATGTAAGCACTCATCAAACGGATGATCTTGTTGATCACCATAGTAGCCAACTGCCGAGCCACTAATAAAAACAGAGGGAGGTTCGGTACTTGCGTGGATCAGCTCAACAATTTGCTCGGTAATTTTCCAACGACTTTTGCAGATTTTTTCTTTTTGCTCGCTGGTCCACCTTTTATCCGCAATAGGCTCACCTGCAAGATTAATGACGGCATCAACGTGATTGAGATCGGCGAACGATTCGAGCGAGTCAAGGTATTCGATATTACCCAGATCAGCATGCTGTAGGCGTTGTTTTGCTCGCTCTGGAGAGCGTGTAAGTAGCATAACTTGGTGAGTTGATAGCAGCTTGAGCAACTCCGAGCCAATAAACCCAGTGCCACCTGTGAGTAATATCTTCATGTTATCTCTTTGAATGTACACGTATTAGAACATTATAGTCGTTTTGTGCTTAGCTTGATCATCTCAACACCATTATTTCTGGGATAGTGACAAGCTGGCAGAGATACTATTAACTTCACATATTAGAAAATATGTAACTAAATGTTATAGATGGCGCTAGTGCATTCACGGTAGAAGAGTGAAATCTATGCCAGACTAGAAGTTATCGCTCATTGGAACGAGCGTAATCAGTTTGCACAATCAAGGAGGATAGGCATGGAAGCATTTGTTGCGCTTTTTCGAGCGCTCCTCAATAGTGCTCGTGACTTATTACCCATCATCATTGTTATCACTTTTTTTCAATTAGTCGTTTTGCAAGAGCCGCTGCCCAACCTGGTCTCCATTCTTTTTGGCTTGTTGCTTGTCGTTTTAGGATTAACCTTTTTTATCTTTGGCCTAGAACTTGGTCTTTTTCCTATCGGAGAGAGTATGGCTCAAGCCTTTGCAAAAAAAGGCAGCGTATTCTGGTTGTTAGTTTTTGCGTTTTGTCTAGGCTTTGGCACCACGATCGCCGAGCCTGCATTAACGGCCGTAGCAGAAGAAGCATCAGAAGTTGCGGCAGAAGGAGGGATGATCACAAACTCAGAGCAATCCATGCAGGATTATGGACAAGGGCTACGAGTAACGGTGGCACTTTCTGTGGGGATCGCTATCGTTATTGGCGTTCTGCGCATCTTAAAAGGGTGGCCAATTCATTACATGATCATCGGCGGCTACGTCGGCGTTGTAATACTGACGTGGTTTGCACCTGAAGCCATTATTGGCGTTGCTTACGATTCCGGAGGTGTAACCACGTCCACCATAACAGTACCTTTGGTCACTGCACTGGGTGTCGGTTTAGCGTCTTCTATTAAAGGGCGTAACCCTATGGTGGATGGCTTTGGTTTAATCGCTTTTGCCTCGCTGTTACCGATGATGTTTGTGATGGTTTACGGAATGGTCGTAACATGATTTCAATTGATCATTTCCTAGACACTTTGTTATCGACCGTTCGAGACGTCGTTCCCATCGCCAGCATTATTTTTGGTTTTCAGTTAGCGGTGTTAAGGCGTCCTGTTAGCAACCTTAAGAAAGTTTTGCTTGGGTTCGTTTATGTGATTTTCGGGTTAGCTCTTTTTTTACTTGGATTAGAAATGGCGTTGTTTCCACTTGGGGAGACGATGGCTGTGCAATTAACGGCGCCGGAGTTTTTACAAGAGTTCAAAGTATCGGTAGGGAAAGCCTTAATGTGGGTCGACTATTATTGGGTTTACACCTTCGCCTTTTTTATAGGCTTTAGTACCACGATTGCAGAGCCTTCTTTAATCGCTGTAGCGATAAAAGCAAACCAAGTCTCTGGAGGCAGTATCAGTATTAACGGCTTGCGCGTAGCCGTTGCGTTTGGGGTGGCAATTGGTATTGCATTAGGGAGTTACCGGATTGTCGTGGGCGATCCCATTCATTATTACATCATCGTGGGTTACATCGTCGTTGTGATTCAAACGTTTTACGCTCCTAAGCTTATTGTTCCACTCGCCTACGATTCTGGAGGCGTAACAACTTCTACCGTCACTGTCCCACTTGTAACTGCATTAGGGTTAGGGCTTGCTTCGACCGTCCCTGGAAGAAACCCAATGATTGATGGCTTTGGCTTGATCGCGTTTGCCAGTCTATTTCCTATGATATCTGTGATGGGCTATGCGCAAATAACCCAGTGGCTGAATAAAAACGTCTCGGAGGAAGAAGAAAATGCGCTTTAAATTGATACTTGCGTTTGTGGAAGACAGCAAAACAGACAAGGTGTTGGACGCTGCACGCGATGCTGGTGCGACCGGTGCAACAGTTATTAACAATGCTCGCGGGCAAGGTTTAAATCAAAAGCGAACGTTTTTTGGTTTAACGCTAGAAGTGCAAAAAGATGTGCTGCTGTTTGTGGTCGAGGAACATCTATCTCGACACATATTAGAGACCATTAATGAGGTTGGTGAATTTGACAGAGAGTCGGGACAGGGGATTGCTGTTCAGATCGATATTGAAGATGCAGTCGGTGTCGCGCATCAAGTCGAGACATTGACCAAAGTAGTCGAGGATGAATTATGAGTGATCAAACGATAATTAGAGTTCGAGATGTTATGGCGGCAACGTATGTAATGGTTGATGGACTGATGACCGTATACGAAGGCATAACGCTAGCGAAAAAATACCAAGTCAAAGCGCTGGTGGTGAAAAAGCGAGATGATAATGATGAATATGGCATCGTGTTGATGAATGATATCGCCAAAAAGGTGCTGGCGAATAATCGTTCTCCTCAGCGCACAAATATTTATGAAATCATGACCAAGCCCGCTTTGTGTGTCGAACCAGATATGAACGTAAAATATTGTGCCCGTTTGTTTGAGCGATTTGGCATAAGCAGAGCGCCGGTCATTGAAAGTGGCGAGGTCATTGGGATGGTGAGTTATAACAATATTGTCATCAATGGTATGGTGCGAGAAGAAGTGTAATAGGTTGATATAAATGAAAAATCAACGAATTTTTTCTCAAGTCAGCGACTGTTACAAAGAACTAAAATATTTAATATATGTTAGGTTGCATATGTGTTAATTCACCATTATTCTTTGCGCCCTAAGCCTAATGTCGAGGAATCTGTATCATGCCTTTAGTCTCTTGCCCCGTGTGTGAGAAACAAATCTCAAAACGCGCTCATGCATGTCCAGGATGCGGAGAGCCCGATCCGCTGCACCATCTAGCCAAATCAAAATTTATGTCGATGGTGTTTTGGATACTGGTGTTGGTTGGAACAGCGTATGCAGCATGGTTCTATGTTTTGCCTATGGTCATTGAATCATTGCGCTATCAGTAGTATTCAAACCGTCGTAGGTTGAGCTGCTAAAAAAATGCCGTAGAATGACCTCATACTTTTTGAGGAGACGATGTCGTGAAACTATTTTTTGCCTCAGACCTGCATGGCTCTTTGCCAGCAACTAAAGAAACCATTGATCTATTTTTGGCTTCTGGTGCGCACCACCTGATTTTGCTAGGAGATACGCTAAACCATGGGCCGCGAAACCCTATTCCGGAAGGCTACAACCCTCCACAGGTAGCAGACTTATTGAACCAATACAGTGATCAAATTATTTCTGTACGTGGCAACTGTGATAGTGAAGTAGACCAAATGCTATTGAAGTTTCCAATGATGATGGATTACTCATGGGTGCTACTTGAATCTGGCAAGAGAATCTTTTTGACTCATGGTCACTTGTACAACTCTGAAAAACGGCCGCCACTGCGTGAAGGTGATATCATCGCCCACGGTCATACACATGTTCCCGTCGCAGAGATGCAAGACGGAGCCATTATATTCAACCCAGGCTCGATGACATTCCCACGTAATGGCTTACCGAGAAGCTTTGGTACTCTAGAAGACAATAAGCTAACGGTAAAAACGCCAGAAGGCGAAGTATTAGCACAAACCATGATTTAACGGTTTTACTAAGTAAAAAAATAGGGAGCGAATTGCTCCCTATTTTGTGTCTGAATGTCCTAAATCGCGTTCTGGGTCGATAATGTCTCTAACGCGCTGTTTTAGCACCTTGGCTTCAGGAAAGCCGCTGTCTTTTTTCCGTTCCCAAATTTGTTGGCCATTACAGAAAATTTCGAAGCGACCACCTGTGTCTGGGTGTAAGCTGATTGTTTCTATTTCTTCGCTAAAAGTATGCAGTAATTCTTGCGATAGCCAAGTTGAACGCAACATCCAGTTGCACTGGCGGCAGTAATAAATATCAATGATTGCTTTATCCATGAAACTTTCCTTTTAATCTTTTTAAACCAGCAACTTGATGCCCACGGCAAACGTGAGAATTTCGAATGCAACTTTAATCACTCTGTTACTGTATCGAGTCGCGGCCCATGCGCCTAAACTGCCGCCTAGAAATGAGCTTAACAATAAAACAGGCAGCCAAGCCCAGTGAATAGGGGTCCCTGCCTGTGCGACGGCAATGCCTCCAATGCCATTCCAAAACAGGCCGACACAAATCATGGTGTAAGCAACGGCTTGTTTGTAGTCGTAACCAAACCAGCGCACCAAAAATAGTGTCACGAGCAAACCAGAACCTGCGGTAAGAGATCCGTTAATGATGCCGATAAACAGTAAGCCAATTCCACCAATAACCCAACCAATAGGATGACGGTTGCGTATTACTTCAGCTTGGCCTAGCGATGTCTTAAATCGCGAGTAGATACCTAGCGCTAGGATCATCGTACCGAGCATCTTTTCCGCGATACCATCAGGGATCTGTACAATTAAGTTAGCCCCTAAAATCACGCCAATACTACCGGACAAGATAAGGTAGAGCGCGATTTTCCATTTAATAGTGCCTGATCTTAAATGCGTGCTTGCTGCGCCTAAGCCTAAAGCGACCGAAGCCACTTTATGTGTGCCTAGCGCAACGGAGAACGGTAAGCCGAGAAAGATGAGTAAAGGGAATTGAAGCAAGCCTGCTCCGCCACCGGAAAGTGAAGCCAGCGTGTTGGCGATTAGTGAACCGAAAAAAAGGGTAAGGGTATCTAGCCAATCCATAAGCAAAACAAAGGGGGCGTCTTGCCCCCTTATCATCCAATCAAAATTAGTTTTTAAACAGTACCGAAGAACCGTGGTTCAAGCTAGTGAGCAATAGTGTTTTTTCGTTCACGACGTCAATACGACGACTTTGCTCCGCATCTAGCTTAAAAATTTGAGTAATCAAACGTAGCTGTGCTTCGGAAAAGTCTTTTGATTGAGAAGATGAAATATCTTTAAACTCCGAAGGCGAGACCAACAAATAGTTGTCACTTACTTCCCAGCGGCCTTTTTCCGAGATATTTATCGTTGATTCTGCGGTTGAACCTTGAGCGAATAGTTTGATATTTGCTACGCGAATATAGTCACCATTAGGGAGATATTTCACGTTTGATTCAACATTAACTCGGCGTAGTGGGCCGACAGTATCGTCAGGCAAGCTGTCTGTAATGACTGTCACCATGGTCGACTGCCATTCGTTTGCTGTGAGGAGCTGCTCCACTTTTAGGTCACTTCCCCAATACAACCAACTACTGAAAAGAACGGATACGGCCAAAACCGCAGATGCTAATTTAATCTTCATATTGGCCTCCTTTATTTGCAGATGTCTGTTGGATCGTTTTGACCTGCGAAAATACGCAGTGTTACGTTCTCGTAAGAGTGGTTACTGTCATGAATGTAGTTCAGAATCAGCTGGTTATTTTGTCCACCAGTGGCAATCACTTCCACTGGCAACGAGTCTTCTGCATGGTGCTTCACGTAGCGCTCAATGCATTGCTCTATTGAAGGCAACCAGTTGTTGATTTGAGGGTGATTTACAGGTGTCATCACCGGTACACTTTGATACTCACCAATCTGACGGAATTGGGATTCCGCAGGGTTCGTGAATAACAATACGCAAACAGGAAGCAGCAGAGACAAAAAGATAATGACACGCGGTAGCCAGTTAATCGTGTTAGATGCTGGCTTCGGCTGAGTTTTAGTCGGCTCTACTTGAGGCTCAATATCAGCAGTAGTATCGGTCACTATCTCTGTTGGTGGTGTATCGCTCGCTTCTAACTCCACTGCTGGCGCTTCGTGTTCAGAAGCGGTTTCTTCAACGTCAGTGTTAGAGTCAGTAGAAAATGGGCTCAAGCGTTCCACTGAACAAATGAGTTGGTAGCCACGTTTAGGTACCGTTTTAACAAACTCTGGAGATTTTGTTGAATCCTTCAACATCTTACGCAGAGTAGAAATCGCTTGAGTCAGGCTTGAGTCATCCACCTCAAAACCTTGCTCACGCCAAACAAACTCGTGAAGCTCGTTACGGGTTAAAACTTCGTTTGGTCTCTCTGCCAACATCAGAAGTATACGGCTTTCGTTGCTTCCTAATCGTACAACGTCGTTGCCGTTTTGTTGGTCAGCGAGCGAATTACTATTTGGATCAAAGGTGAACCTTTGAGCAAGTAGAAATTTGGTGCCAATGTTAGTCATTTAGTTCTTCTTAGATGGATGATGTTGTAATTATGGTGATTTATGTCACAAAATTACCGGGGCGCTTGGAGTGCGCACGACATTTTAGATGCTTTTAGACGGGTAGGATAATTAAAATTTTCTAAAAAAACACCGTTTTTAGCAATATTGACCTTGAATTTACATTTGTCAGCCACATGTTAAATGACATCTCGGTAAGGTGATTTCAAGGGGAAAGTCACAAACTTGTCCCTATGAAAAAGCCAATTAGTTTAGATGTTATGGAGCACACATGAGCGAAACCGTATCTCAAAATAAAGAAACTCGTGGTTTTCAATCAGAAGTAAAACAACTACTGCATTTAATGATCCATTCTCTTTATTCAAATAAAGAGATCTTTTTGCGCGAGCTGATCTCTAACGCATCAGATGCATCAGACAAACTGCGCTTTCAGGCGTTATCTAACCCAGATCTATACGAAGGTAATGCAGACCTTTGCGTGAAACTGTCGTTTGATGAAAGCGCAAATACCTTAACCATTTCTGATAACGGTATCGGTATGAGCCGTGATGATGTGATTGAGCACTTAGGAACAATCGCAAAATCTGGTACAGCTGAGTTTTTCTCAAAGCTATCTGAAGAGCAGAGCAAAGACTCTCAGCTTATTGGTCAGTTTGGTGTTGGTTTCTACTCGGCATTTATCGTTGCTGACGCCGTTACCGTGCGCACTCGCGCTGCGGGTCTAGCCGCTGATGAAGCGGTACAATGGCACTCAGCGGGTGAAGGTGAGTACACCATCGAAAACATTACCAAAGAGTCACGTGGTACCGACATCATTCTTCATATGCGTGAAGAGGGTAAAGAGTTTTTGAATGAGTGGCGTCTACGTGACGTTATCAGTAAGTACTCTGATCACATCGGCATTCCTATTTCAATCCAAACTGTCGTTCGTGATGACGAAGGCAAGGAAACAGATGAGAAAAAGTGGGAGCAAATCAACAAAGCCCAAGCACTGTGGACGCGTAACAAATCTGATATTTCAGAAGAAGAGTATCAAGAGTTCTACAAGCACGTATCACATGACTTTGCCGATCCATTGGTCTGGAGTCATAACCGTGTAGAAGGTAAAAACGACTACACGAGCTTACTATACATCCCATCGAAAGCACCTTGGGATATGATGAACCGCGACCACAAATCAGGCTTAAAACTTTACGTACAGCGCGTATTCATTATGGACGATGCAGAGCAATTTATGCCGTCATACTTACGCTTCGTACGTGGTTTAATAGACTCAAACGATTTACCGCTAAACGTATCGCGTGAGATCTTACAAGACAATAAAGTGACTCAGTCTCTACGTAATGCTTGTACTAAGCGCGTGCTAACGATGCTCGAGCGTATGGCCAAGAATGACGAAGAGAAATACCAATCATTCTGGAAAGAGTTTGGTCTTGTGATGAAAGAGGGCCCTGCGGAGGACTTTGCAAACAAAGAGAAAGTTGCAGGTTTATTGCGCTTTGCTTCAACTGAAGTGGACTCTTCTGAGCAAACTGTGGGCTTGGCGTCTTACGTTGAGCGCATGAAAGAAGGTCAAGATAAGATCTACTACTTGACGGCAGACAGCTATGCAGCTGCGAAAAACAGCCCTCACTTAGAACAGTTCAAAGCGAAAGGCATTGAAGTTATCTTGATGTACGACCGCATTGATGAGTGGCTGATGAACTACTTAACTGAGTTTGATGGTAAACAGTTCCAGTCAATCACTAAGGCTGGGCTTGATCTAAGTCAGTTTGAAGATGAAGCAGAAAAAGAGAAGCAAAAAGAAACCGAAGAAGAGTTCAAGTCGGTTGTAGAGCGCACGAAGTCTTACCTAGGCGATCGTGTGAAAGAAGTTCGTACGACCTTCAAACTCGCATCTACGCCTGCTGTTGTGGTAACGGACGATTACGAAATGGGCACTCAAATGGCGAAGCTTCTTGCGGCAGCTGGTCAAGCTGTGCCGGAAGTGAAATACATCTTTGAGCTAAACCCTGAGCACGAATTGGTTAAGCGTATGGCTGACGAAGCCGATGAAGAAGCGTTTGGTCGCTGGGTTGAAGTTCTGCTTGGTCAGGCAATGCTAGCGGAGCGAGGCTCTATTGAGGATCCAACAGAGTTCTTAGGAGCCGTTAATCAACTTTTGACTAAGGTGTAATAACCTCTGCAAATCAAAAAGCTCGCATTTCGCGAGCTTTTTGTTTGTTGTCGCAAAATTTTGCATCTCAAGTGCTGAGTTAATAATCAATAGAGCGTGAAAGAGGGTACTGTTAACATTCTTTAGTCTTAATACACTCTTTGCTCAGAGAACCTGTGATAGAATCTGCGACTTGAATGTGAGTAATAAGGCGTGTATTTTTGCTCGCCTATATACGTTATACCGAAACTTATCGTTGCAGGTGCTTCTCAGGTTTGATGTCTAAGAGGTCAGCTATTGTGAGCTTCGGTATAAATCTTAAATATTAAAGAGGATAAATCATGCGCATCATTCTTCTAGGTGCTCCAGGTGCAGGTAAAGGCACACAAGCAAACTTCATCATGGAAAAATACGGTATTCCACAAATCTCTACTGGTGATATGCTTCGTGCTGCTATCAAAGCAGGTACAGAGCTTGGTAAACAAGCTAAAGCTGTTATTGACGCTGGTCAGCTAGTTTCTGATGAAATCATCCTTGGTCTTATCAAAGAGCGTATCGCTCAAGAAGACTGTGCAAACGGTTTCCTACTAGATGGTTTCCCACGTACTATCCCTCAAGCTGACGGCCTAAAAGAAATGGGCGTAGACGTAGACTACGTTATCGAATTTGACGTTGCAGACGATGTGATTGTTGAGCGTATGGCTGGTCGTCGTGCTCACCTTCCTTCTGGTCGTACTTACCACGTGGTTTACAACCCGCCTAAAGTGGAAGGTAAAGATGATGTAACTGGTGAAGATCTTGTTGTTCGTGATGACGACAAAGAAGAAACAGTACGTGCTCGTCTAGGTGTTTACCACGAGCAAACTGCACCGCTAATCAACTACTACGGCAAAGAAGCTGAAGCAGGCAAGACTAAGTACCTTAAGTTTGATGGTACTAAGCAAGTAGCTGAAGTTAGTGCGGATATTGAGAAAGCACTATCTTAATTTGCTGAAGTCAAAAATTTAATATTTTGATATATTGAAAGCGGCCCAAGTGGTCGCTTTTTTTAGTTTACTCGTAAACATATATCTAATTAACTTCAGCTCGGCTATTCGTTACTTCGAGGTTACTTAAATATATGAACCAAGCCGTTTACCATGAATAGGATGTTATGAAAGAGAATAATAAACAGGGTGTACTCCTAGTTAACCTGGGAACTCCTGACGCACCAACCGCTCCTGCCGTAAAGCGCTTTTTAAGTCAGTTTCTTCATGATCACCGAGTGGTAGACATGACTCGATGGCTTTGGTGTCCACTATTGCACGGCGTTATCCTTCCTATCCGAGCTCCTAAAGTTGCCAAACTCTATCAATCAGTATGGATGGAAGAGGGCTCGCCGTTGATGGTGTACTCTCAACGCCAAACGGAAAAGTTAGCACAAAAGCTTGATATACCTGTAGAGCTTGGTATGACGTATGGTAACCCAAGTTTGCAATCAGGCTTTGAAGCCCTATTGGCGCAAGGCGTTGATGAAGTCATTGTTTTACCTTTGTATCCGCAATACTCGGGCACAACAACGGCAGCGGTTTCTGACGGAATCACTAAAGCATTTAAAAACCTGCCGGTGATGCCAGGCTTTAGCTTTATTCGTGATTATTACAATCACCCGAAATATATTGAAGCGTTAGCGCATTCAGTTCGTGAACATTGGCAAAAGAATGGTCAGGGAGATTACCTGCTGTGTTCTTATCATGGTATTCCAAAACGCTATGCTGACAATGGTGATGTTTACCCACAGCATTGTGAAGAGACGACTCGCTTGCTTGGGGAAGCGTTAGGTTTAAGCGAACAACAAATTGGCATGACGTATCAGTCCCGATTTGGGAGAGAAGAGTGGCTTCAACCTTATACCGATAAGACCCTAGAGGCACTTCCTGCAAAGGGTGTGAAAAATATTAATGTTGTGACCCCTGCATTTTCGTCAGATTGTTTAGAGACGTTGGAAGAGATCTCGGAAGAGTGTAAAGAGATTTTCCTTGAAGCTGGTGGCGAAAACTTTACCTACATCCCTTGTTTGAACGATAGTGAACTTCATATCGAGATGATGGTTGAGTTAGTTCAATCTAAACTTTAGATACAAAAAAGGGTCGCAATAGCGACCCTTTCTACGTTTAGTTGAGCGATCAAGCAACTTGTACTTGCTGCTCTTCTACTTGCTCTGCCGTGCTGTGCGTATTTTCAGCGCCATGCATCCAGCGAACGAGTGTATTAGAGAATAGGAGCAAAATTACGCCACTTACGGTTGCGCTGACCGCAATACCACTAAAGATAGCCATAGCGCCTAACTCGCCTACGTGAGAGCCCACATAGCCCGCAACATAGTTAGCAATCGCATTACAGCCAAACCATGCACCCATCATAAGTGAAGCTAAGCGAAGCGGTGCTAATTTAGTCACCAATGAAAGACCAATTGGTGATAAACACAGCTCGCCTAATGTGTGGAAGAAGAAAGCGCCGACCAACCATAACATCGATGTTTTTACTGTTGTATCTCCACCTTGTTCTAGCACTGCGCCAACCATACAAAGGAAACCAATCGCCAAGAAAAATAGTGCCATCGCAAATTTCACTGGCGAAGTAGGTTCACGTTTACCCAATTTTACCCAAAGGACAGCCAGAACTGGCGCTAGAGTAATAATGAAAAATGGGTTTAGTGATTGGAACCACGCAGCAGGAACTTCGAAACCACCAATCATGCGATCAGTATATTGTTGAGTGTAGATGTTCATCAGGCCACCTGCTTGTTCAAAGCCTGCCCAGAAGACAATAGTGAACAAGCTCATGACCAGAATTACTTTTAGTCGATTCACTTCTTCTTTGGTGAGTGGCTGCTTCGTGGTGGCGTTTTTGTTATTTAGATCTCGTTTCGCCGCTGGTTCGCGACCAATATCACCAAGCCATGATTGAGCCAGTACCATTTGCATCACTAGGCTAACCAGCATACCCACACCAGCGGTAACAAAGCCTGCTTTCCAACCGTAAGAGGTTGTCACAGAGCCAGAAACGACGCCGGCAAGTAATGCACCTAAGTTGATACCCATATAAAAGATAGTGAATGCGCCGTCACGACGGTTGTCACCTTCTTGATAAAGGTCGCCAACCATGGTTGAGATATTTGGCTTAAAGAGACCGTTACCAGTGATAAGTAGGCCAAGACCTAAATAGAAACTGTGTAGCGAACCAATACCTAAAGCATCAGCAGGAAGTGCAAGAGTAAACTGGCCGATGGCCATTAACGCGCCACCAAGCAAAATTGAGCGACGTTGACCTAAATAGTTATCTGCTAGGTAACCACCGATAAGAGGCGTGATATACACAAGCCCTGTGTATATGCCGTATAGGTCTAATGCGTCTTTGGTTGACCAGCCAAGGCCGCCATTCATTGTTGTATCAGTAAGGTAAAGCACGAGAATGGCACGCATTGCGTAGTAAGAAAAGCGTTCCCACAGTTCAGTACCGAACAATAAGAACAGGCCACGTGGATGACCAAAATATTGATGTTGGTTTGACATAAGCTCTTCTAATAATAGTTATTACATTTTTTAACGACTTCTACGTATACAATGCAATTCAACGAGTGACAAATAATAAAATTTTGCCATTCAACTATTTTTGTTTGTTAAGTGGCTGTTTTTGGTTGGATTTGCAGATTATATGATGGTGTATTGGTTGTGTTACAAACTTAATTTCCATTTTTGCCTATGGACTTCTTTATCGTAAGTTGCTGAAAAATTTCGTTAATGCGAGCGATGTATAATCATACTTTTATAGATAAACTGAATATCAATGACTCAACTTTGGCTTAATGCTAGGATAAAAACAAAATAGAATTGGCTAGTAAAAAGATGAAACGTTGGTATCTACTTTATTGTAAACGTGGGGAGCAGGTTAGGGCGAAACAACACCTTGAAAACCAAGGTGTAGAGTGCTTTTATCCAACTGTAGAAGTTGAGAAGATTTTGCGCGGTAAAAGACAAAAAGTCGAGGAACCGCTGTTTCCTTGTTACGTATTCGCTTACTTTGATTATGAGCAAGGGCCAAACTTCACCTCAGTCCGCTCTACTCGAGGTGTTGTTGACTTTGTGCGTTTTGGTGCTCAACCGAAAGAAGTTCAAGGTGACTTGGTCTTCGAATTGATGCAGCTAGAAAAGTGTTGTAATGACAATACCGTTTCTGAATGTATGCCAAAACCAGGCGATCAAATTAGAGTTAAAAGCGGTCAATTTGCGGGCATAGATGCCATCTTCCAAGAACAAGATGGTGAGAAACGCTCAATTATGCTAGTTCAGATGATCACCAAGCGTGTGCCTGTCAGCATAGACAATAGTGATTTAGATTTAAAATAGCCTAATTCCATCAAACATAAAAAGAGGTGCAAAAGCACCTCTTTTTGATCGTATCTAATTTTTTGTCTGTTTTAAAAGGGTTGGACGAACCAACCCTTATCTTTATCGTAGAGAATTAGTATGAGTCGTTGTGAACGGTCTGTACTGCACGACCTGATGGGTCAACACAGTTTTGGAACGATTCATCCCATTCAATCGCCTTCGCTGAAGAACACGCTACTGAAGGGCCTCCTGGTACACACTCTGCTGCTGATGGAAGTGGGAATAACTCTTCAAAGATTTCACGGTACACGTAGCCTTCTTTTGTCGTTGGCGTGTTGTATGGGAATCGATATTGAGCTGTTTCCATCTGCTGGTCTGTCACTTTCTGTTCTGCTACTTCTTTCAGCGTATCGATCCAGCTGTAGCCAACGCCATCAGAGAACTGCTCTTTTTGACGCCATGCGATCGATTCTGGCAGGTAGTGCTCGAAGCACTCACGAAGGATGTGTTTCTCCATTTTACCGTTGCCACACATCTTGTCTGCTGGGTTCAAGCGCATTGCTACATCAATGAACTCTTTATCTAGGAAAGGTACGCGTCCTTCAACTCCCCATGCTGCCAGCGACTTGTTAGCACGAGCACAGTCGAACATGTTCAGAGCAAGCAGTTTACGCACAGTCTCCTCGTGGAACTCTTTCGCGTTTGGCGCTTTGTGGAAGTAAAGGTAGCCACCAAAGATTTCGTCAGCGCCCTCACCAGACAATACCATCTTGATACCCATCGCTTTGATCTTACGACCCATTAAGAACATAGGTGTTGATGCGCGGATAGTCGTCACGTCATACGTTTCAATGTGGTAAATCACGTCACGAATCGCGTCCAAACCTTCTTGAATCGTGTACGTCATTTCGTGGTGAACGGTACCAATTTGGTCGGCAACTTCGCGAGCGGCTTTCAGGTCAGGCGCGCCTTCTAGGCCAACAGCAAAAGAGTGCAGTTGAGGCCACCAAGCTTCAGACTTTTCATCATCTTCAATACGCATCGCTGCAAAGCGTTTTGCTACCGCAGATGTAATAGAAGAATCTAGACCGCCTGAAAGAAGTACACCGTAAGGCACGTCAGTCATTAGTTGGCGTTTAACAGCCGCTTCTAGCGCTTCCGTCAATTCTTCTTTGCTAGTGCTGTTACCTTGTACTGCTGCGTACTCGTTCCAGTCACGAACATAGTAACGTGTTGGCTGAGTATCTTTAGAGCTGTAGTAGCTACCAGGAGGGAATTCACTTACTGTTTTACATACTGGAACAAGAGCCTTCATCTCTGATGCCACATAGTAGTTACCATGCTCATCGTGACCTTGATAAAGAGGGATAATACCAATATGGTCACGGCCGACTAAATACTCATCTTTTTCTTCGTCGTAGAGCACAAAAGCGAAAATACCGTTTAGTTCTTCAAGGAGATCTGCACCCATATCTTGGTAAAGTGCAAGAATGACTTCACAGTCTGAATCGGTTTGAAATTCGTACTTTCCTTCGTAACGAGCACGAATTTCTTTATGGTTGTAGATTTCACCATTGACGGCAAGGATGAGCTTCTTATCAGGGCTGTATAGCGGCTGTGCACCACTATTTAGACCAACAATCGCCAAGCGCTCGTGCGCTAAAATAGCACGCTCTGAAGAGTAAATCCCAGACCAGTCTGGGCCACGGTGACGAAGTTTTTTCGACATCTCTAATGCGATAGGGCGCAATGCGGCTGCATCGCTTTTAATGTCTAAAATGCCAAATACTGAACACATACTACATCCTTACTAAACTAAACAATTTCTAATCGGTATGGTTTAAATTTGCCATTACTAATAAAAAAAGCAACGTTTTGTGATTAAAAAAATGATAAAAGGCCTTGTTGTATGGAAAATATTTAACTCAACCGTTGTTTTGGTGAATGAGATCAAGGTTTGGTATAAAAACTATACAAAAAAGGCTTTCTATCAATAGAAAGCCTTCCGAAAAATATCAGTGCTGTTGCTTATTTAATTGGTGTGAATTTAGGTTGAAGTTGTTTACAGACGTGTCGAGCAAAACCGCTACCAGCTTCACTATAAATATTGAATGCTGCGTCAACGCCATTTTCAAGTAAGCCTTCCAATTGATCTGGGTATTCGGCGATAGCGGCAATTTGCCCCTTATATTTTCTGCGTTTAAGCTGCTCAAGTGCTGTTTGGTTACCTTGATGATGTGGCATTGCAAGCAGAACCAGTTTTACATGACCTGTATCTAAAATTCGCTCCCAGAAATCCGGGTCGGTGGCATCACCAGAAATCACATTTCTTCCTTCTGAACGATGATGATGTGCAGCGTCTTCACGAATTTCTATACCCAATGAAATTTTGCCATAGCGTGAACGTAGCTCATCATAAGCGCCCGTTCCAATACGCCCCATACCTAAGATCAATACTTGGGCATGACCTGGGTTGATGAGTTGGTCGCGTTGATTGAGCTTTTCTACCGCTGTCTCTTGCAGCCACTTACCTGAATGTTGATAAATTTTATGGCTAAGGCGGTTAAGTGGCGCGGAAATTACAAAGGATACCGACACCGCAACCGCAATCGCAGCAAGCATATCACTTGGCATCCAGCCCATTTTATAGGCCAACCCAGCAACAATAAGACCAAACTCACTGTAGTTAAATAGTGATAAAGAGGCGAGCAAAGAGGTACGTACTCGAAACTTAAAATGATTAATAGTGACGAAGTACAAGAGTCCTTTGATTGGTAGCAGTAAGATAAATAGCAGGGCGAGAACGACGCCATTCACGCTCAATGAGGCGGATAAACCAATGTTCAAAAAGAAGCAGACTAAAAAGAGCTCCTTCATATTGAATAATGACTTGGATAGTTCTGAGGCTTTTGGGTGACCTGCGAGTAGCATGCCTAAAATTAGCGCGCCCAAGTCTGGTTTCATCCCGACCAACTCGAATAGCCCAGCACCGACAACAAGCGCGAAGAAAATACCGAATAGCACCAGCATTTCGCCGTGGCCAACTTTATCGAGCAGCTTATAGAATAGGGGACGAAGGAAAGGCAGTGCGAACAAACCGATGGCATACCATTCTGGGACTTTTCCGGTTGAAGCAGTCAGGAATACTACGGCAAAAATATCTTGCATAACCAAGATACCGATCGCGAGTGTGCCGTAGGTCGCGTTCATTTCGCCTTTTTCTTGCAATGCTTTTACGGCAAAAACGGTACTAGAGAACGATAGTGCAAAAGCTAAAAGCAGGATTTGGCTGCCGTCCATACTGGCTAGCGAAGTCAAGCCCAGTAGTTTTAAGCCGGATAACGCTAGGGCAAAAAAAGCGGTAGAGAGTATGTTGTGGGCGGTTGCCCCTCCCCATATTTCTTTGGACAGCAGGGTTTTTACATCGAGTTTGAGTCCAATAGTAAACAGAAGAAGAGTAACACCAAGATCTGCGAGAGTGACAATAACGTCATTGCTTTGGTAACCAAATGCATGCAAGCCAAATCCAGCTAGTAGAAAACCAACGAGGGGAGGGAGGCTGCATTTAAGCGCAATAAAACCAGCTAAAAAAGCGGCTGTAATTAGAATAATTTCCATACTGTTGAGCTGTATTCCTGATATACAAAAACGGGCTGTGAAAACACAGCCCGAGATTGTAACTCAATTGGTTGTATAAACTTAGTCTTCCAGTAACTTTTGTAACAAAACTCCGTTTAGCATAGCGCGTTTAATCATCGCAAATGCGCCCATCGTTGGCTGCTTATCAATGTGAGAAGCCACGATAGGGAGGTCGTTATGGAAAGTTTTAAGAGATTGATTCTCTACGTTGCGTTGAATTGCAGGGAAAACAATATCTTGTGCTGCAGTAATATCGCCAGCAATTACAATTTTCTGTGGATTAAATAAGTTAACCGTAATCGCAATCGCTTTACCTAGCTGGTTGCCCACTCGCACTAAACTCTGTTTCGCAAGTTCATCACCATTCATTGCGTGCTGACATACCGCTTCAATTGTGATGTTTTCAAGGTCGGTTAAGCTTGATTCGTATCCTTGAGTAATCAGTTGCTTCACTCGTTGAATAATCGCTGGGTTTGCAGCTACGGTTTCTAAACAGCCAAAGTTTCCACATTGGCATTGCTCACCAAGCGGGTCAATTTGGATATGACCAATTTCACCGACGTTGCGGTTAAAACCAAGAAAAACCTGGCCGTTAACGATAATACCTGCGCCAGTACCGCGGTGGACGCTAACCAAAATAGAATCCTGGCAGTCTTGGCTTGCTCCAAAGTAGTGCTCAGCCAACGCCATGCCACGTACGTCGTTGCCAACAAAGCATGCTGTATTAAACTTCTCTCCAACAATTTCACCGAGAGCAAGATTATCGATATCGGTATTAGGCATGTATTCGACCACGCCAGTTGTTGGGTTAACAAGGCCCGGTAAAGTGATGCCGATAGCGATGAGTTGATCAATTTTGTCTTCGCATCGGCTTACGAAATCTTTTAATAAATCGATAAGTCCTGCGATTAAGTCTGCTTGGTTAGTGTAGTGCAGTTCATGCTGATCTTCTGCCAGCGCGGTACCACCTAAATCGTATAAACTGAACTGTACGTAATCTCGACCTAAGCGAACGGCAATCGAATGAAAAGGTTTGACTTCAGTAGTCAAAGAGATCGCACGACGACCACCAGTTGAAGCTTGTTGGGCGACCTCCTTAATAAGGCCGCGCTCTAAAAGTTGGCGGGTTATTTTGGTAACACTAGCAGGCGCGAGCTGACTCACGTCCGCGACTTGAATACGGGAGATAGGACCTTGCTGATCAATCAGCCTATATACCGCAGCGCTGTTAAGCTGTTTTACTAAATCTACATTACCAATCTGTCCGCCATTCATGCTTAATTTTGCTCGTATTGTCCGTTAACAACCGTCGCTTTTACTTTAAAGTCACGATCGAAAATAGTCAGGTTTGCAACCATCCCTTTTCGAACTCGGCCAAGGCGATCCTCAACACCAATTGCTGTTGCTGGGTATAACGTGGCCATTCGTAGAGCTTCGTCTAAAGCGATCCCCGCGTGCTCAACTGAATTCTGAACTGCTTCAATCATTGTCAAAGCTGAGCCGCCTAGCGTGCCATTTTCATCAACACACTTACCATCTCGGTAATATACTTTCTTACCGACAAAAATAAAGTGATCAATGTTAGCACCTGCTGGAGCTGTGGCATCCGTCACCAAAACAAGCTTTTCACCTTTGATTTTATGAGCAATTCGGATGTTTGCGTAGTCGACGTGAAAACCATCAGCAATAATGCCAGCATAAACGTCAGGAGTATCGTAAATTGCACCAACAACTCCTGGTTCACGACCAACCATTGGTGTCATTGCATTAAAGAGGTGTGTAGCAAAAGTAATGCCTGCTTCAAAGCTTTTACGTGCTTCGGCGTAGGTTGCATTTGTGTGGCCAATTGAAACCACGATGCCAGCAGCCTTTAATCGCGCAATATGCTCTGGGTCGTTATGCTCAGGTGCTAGTGTTACTTTCGCTACGATATCGGCGTTTGCGCAGATAAGGTCGATCATGCTTTCGTCTGATGGGCGAATAAAATCGACGTTATGGATGCCTTTTTTCGCGACGTTAAGGTAAGGACCTTCGAGGTGTAAACCAAGCGATTGATTTTGATATTTGTTGTGGTACTCACGAGCTGCGGCAATTGCAGTTCGCATATCTTCATCAGATGATGTAATGAGTGTTGGCAGGAAGCTAGTACAGCCAGATTTGAGGTTTGCCTGGTGCATGATTTGCATGGTTTCAGGGGTAATTGCATCGTTTAGCATTACACCGCCACAACCGTTCAACTGCAGATCGATAAAGCCTGGACTTAGATTAGCGCCTGCAAGGTCTTTTACTTCGATGCTTTGAGGTAGCTCAGAAACCGGCACAATAGATTGAATAAGATCGTTTTCGATGATGACCGCATGATCGGTAAGAACATCACTACCGGTATAAATTTTACAGTTACTTAGCGCGTACATAGTCAGCTAGTCCTTATAGATGAGAATTCAATTTCTATATCGTTATCTAAGTAGAGACTGCTTCAGTCATATGGGTACTTAGTTTGTATCACTGAATTAGATAACGAGTCACATACAGCAAGTCGCGTTTTATCGATGTTATTGTCATAGTAACTAACTGAAAAGTAATAATTGTATGGTTTTTTATGATTCTTTTTCAGAGCAAAGTTACAGTGATTTACCCGCCTAGATACCAAAATAACACTGATTCTGCCTTGCATAAAGTGCGAGAATATTATCTTTAAAACGCCATTTTTTCGTATAATAAAATAAGTTTTATGATCTCGCTAGCAAAAACCTTCCGAAAGGGCAAATTGTGGTGATTATGATCACAAACGGTGAGCTTTTAATTTGCGGAGCAAAATTAATATCATAAACTTAGGATGACTAAATTGGACGGCTGAAATAAGTCATTCAACATAACATCTAATCCTATAGGGGGAACTTAAGGTGAACATTCTCGGATACTTCCAGAAGGTGGGTAAGGCGCTTATGGTGCCGGTTGCCACACTTCCTGCAGCAGCAATACTCATGGGTATTGGCTACTGGATCGACCCAAATGGCTGGGGCGCAAACAATGCACTTGCTGCATTTCTTATTAAAGCTGGTGCAGCGATCATTGACAACATGTCAGTATTGTTCGCTGTTGGTGTTGCTTATGGAATGTCTAAAGACAAAGATGGCGCCGCTGCACTTTCAGGCTTCGTGGGCTTCTTAGTTGTCACAACGCTTTTGGCCCCTGGTGCAGTATCACAAATTCAAGGCATTGACCCAAGTGAAGTACCTGCTGCATTTGGTAAAATCAATAACCAGTTCGTCGGTATCTTGGTTGGTATTGTTTCTGCTGAGTTGTACAACCGTTTTTCTCACGTAGAGCTGCACAAAGCACTGGCGTTTTTCTCTGGCAAGCGTCTTGTACCTATCCTAACGTCTTTTGCTGGTATCGTTATTGCGTTCATCCTGATGTACGTTTGGCCATCAGTTTACGGCGGTCTGGTAAGTTTTGGTGAAAGCATTCAAGGTATGGGTGAAGCAGGTGCAGGTGTTTACGCATTCTTCAACCGTCTTCTAATTCCTGTTGGTCTGCACCATGCACTAAACTCAGTGTTCTGGTTTGATGTCGCTGGTATTAATGACATTCCAAACTTCCTTGGCGGTGCGAAATCATTAGCTGAAGGCACGGCAACGGTAGGTGTTACGGGGATGTACCAAGCGGGCTTCTTCCCAATCATGATGTTTGGTTTACCAGGCGCTGCTCTAGCGATGTACCATACTGCGAAATCAAAGAATAAAGAGAAAGTGGCATCTATCATGATTGCAGCTGCGTTTGCTTCATTCTTTACAGGTGTAACAGAACCACTTGAATTTGCATTCATGTTCCTTGCTCCAGGACTGTACGTTCTTCACGCAGCGCTGACTGGTCTATCAGTTTATATCGCGGCATCAATGCAGTGGATTGCAGGTTTCGGTTTCTCTGCTGGTTTAGTCGACTTAGTATTGTCGACTCGTAACCCGCTAGCGGTAAACTGGTACATGCTCATTGTACAAGGTCTTGGTTTCTTTGCGGTTTACTACTTCGTGTTCCGTACCGTGATTGTTAAGTTTGGCCTTAAAACACCGGGACGTGAAGATGATGAAGAAGCTTCATCTAACGTGGCTGGATCAAGCAATTCTTCAGAGCTTGCTCGTCAGTACTTGAAAGCACTTGGCGGTCATGACAACCTAAGTTCTATCGATGCCTGTATTACTCGTTTGCGCCTTTCTGTGAAAGATATGAGCGTTATCAATGAGAAAACTCTGAAAGATCTTGGAGCTATGGGAGTTGTGAAGCTAGGTACAAACAACCTACAAGTTATTCTTGGTCCACTAGCAGAGATTGTTGCTGGTGAGATGAAGAATGTATCTAAAGATGAAGACTTAAGTGGTGTTCAGCTACCAGCTTAACTGTTTAATAGTGGTGTGATTGTTTGTTATTGGTATTGCAAACAATTGATACTACAACATCGCAAAAGGCCTCCGCAGGAGGCCTTTTTTCGTTTAGGCCCTTTGAATCTGCTTTGCTTTCACGCTAACTCGATAAATATTGTCGTTTTAGAGCGAGTTCTTGTTGTCTAATTGCTTAGAATTGTGGATCATTAGGAACAATGTACTCTGTGAAACCATACTTGGATACAGGGTTCCGTTTTCTCTGACAATACTAATATTTTTGAGGTGCTATAGATGAGTGAAGCTGATGCTCGTCCATCAAACTTTATTCGCCAGATCATTGATAAAGATCTAGCGGATGGTAAACACACTAGCGTGCATACTCGATTCCCGCCGGAGCCAAATGGCTACCTGCATATCGGTCATGCTAAGTCTATCTGTTTGAACTTCGGTATTGCTCAGGACTACCAGGGTCAATGTAATCTGCGTTTCGACGATACAAACCCTGAAAAAGAAGACATCGAATACGTTGAGTCTATCAAGAAAGATGTAAACTGGTTGGGCTTTGAGTGGAGTGGTGAAGTATGTTACTCATCAAACTACTTCGATAAGCTTTACGAATATGCAATTGAATTGATTAACAAAGGCTTAGCGTACGTAGATGAGCTAAGTCCAGAGCAAATTCGTGAATACCGCGGCACACTAAAGGCGCCAGGTAAACCAAGTCCATACCGTGACCGTTCTGTTGAAGAGAACTTGGCGTTGTTTGAAAAAATGCGCGCTGGTGAATTTGAAGAAGGTAAAGCGTGTCTTCGTGCTAAAATCGACATGGGTTCTTCATTCATGGTCATGCGCGATCCAGTTTTATACCGTGTGCGTTTTGCTACGCACCACCAAACTGGTGATAAGTGGTGCATTTACCCAATGTACGACTTTACGCACTGTATTTCTGATGCATTAGAAGGCATTACGCACTCTATTTGTACGCTTGAATTCATGGATAACCGTCGTCTGTACGATTGGGTTCTAGACAACATCACGATCGAAAGCCGTCCACATCAATACGAGTTCAGTCGTTTAAACCTTGAATATACAGTGATGTCTAAGCGTAAGCTTAACCAGCTAGTTACTGAAAAACTGGTTAATGGTTGGGATGATCCACGTATGCCGACTGTCTCAGGTCTGCGTCGTCGTGGCTTCACACCTGCATCTATTCGTGAGTTTTGTAAGCGTATTGGTGTAACGAAGCAAGAAAATATGATCGAGTTTAGTTCATTAGAATCTTGTATTCGTGATGACCTAAACGAGAACGCTCCGCGTGCAATGGCTGTACTGGATCCTGTTAAAGTTGTTATCGAAAACTTTGAAGCAGGCGCAGTAGAAAACTTGACAGTTGCCAACCACCCAAATAAACCAGAAATGGGCGTGCGTGAAGTGCCATTCACGCGTGAATTGTGGATTGAGCGTGAAGACTTCCGTGAAGAAGCGAACAAAAAGTACAAGCGTTTAGTGCTAGGTAAAGAAGTTCGTTTACGTGGTGCTTACGTGATCAAAGCTGAGCGCGTTGAGAAAGATGCCGAAGGCAACATCACAACGATCTTCTGTTCTTACGATGCAGATACGCTAGGTAAAAACCCAGCAGATGGTCGTAAAGTGAAAGGCGTTATTCATTGGGTGTCAGCTGATAAAGCTCTTCCAGCGGAAATTCGCCTGTACGATCGTTTATTTACGGTGCCAAACCCAGGCGCAGCGGAAGATTTTGCTTCTACTATCAATCCTGAATCATTAGTTGTGATCAATGGCTTCGTCGAGCCTAGCCTAGCTTCTGCAGAAGCAGAAAAAGGTTACCAGTTTGAACGTATGGGTTACTTCTGTGCAGACTCGAAAGACTCTTCAGCAGATAATCTAGTATTCAACCGCACGGTTGGTCTACGTGATACCTGGGCAAAAATTGAGAATCAATAATCTCAATTAATGCTGAGAACGATGAAAAAATGCCAGCAAACGCTGGCATTTTTTATACCTAATCCCACAGAGTGCTATATAGATGTGCAAAACTGTGGAGAAAAAAGATGGGTGTTTAGTAGCTTTTGTTCTGTAACCAAAGTACTGACGTCTAAGGTACTGACTTCTAGAAACAAAAAACGCCAGCATGTGCTGACGTTTACTTTTTAAATTAACAAACCCTTATTTTTTCGGTTTGTGTGCATCTGGATTGTCTTTACAACCACCATCGCTACACTTGCCGTACAAGTATAAGCTGTGGTTTGTTAGTGTGACATTGTACTTAGCTGCAATCTCTTTTTGACGTTCTTCAATAAGATCGTCAGAAAATTCAATTACCTCACCACAGTCTAGGCACACTAGGTGGTCGTGGTGATGTTGAGTCGATAATTCGAAGACTGACTTTCCACCTTCAAAGTGGTGACGAGTTACAATACCAGCATCGTCGAACTGGTTTAGAACTCGGTAAACAGTTGCTAGGCCAATTTCTTCACCTAGATCAATCAACTTTTTGTACAAATCTTCAGCACTGATGTGCTGGCAGTCTGGCTGCTGAAGTACTTCTAGAATTTTTAGCCTCGGAAGGGTTACTTTTAAACCCGCATCCTTCAGCGCCTGATTATTATCTGACATATACTTTCCCGTTGGATCATCTGCAGCGATTTAACAGAATTCAATCTTCCTACCATTATAGGATAAGCGTTCGGAACATTAAACCACGAACTTCAAAGGGTTAATAGAATCTTTTTGTAAATTAGAAACAGGTCCATTATATTACAGCTCTGACCAGTTACAATTGTGTAACATTAAGCTTGGAGAGGGCAGGGATAGCGATGAATAGGCGACTAGCGAAGATATACAAACCAGGAATTGTAAAGTTCGCACTCAATATTTGGCCTCCTTTTTGGGGGGCGGGTATTAAAATCTTACATATTTCTCAAGACTTCCGTACTGTAAAGGTACGTTTAAAGCTTCGCTGGTGGAATAAAAATGCCAATCGCACCCAATATGGCGGCAGTATTTTCTCTTTAACTGATCCTATTTACTCGTTGATGCTGATGGGGATTCTACGAGAGGAATATTATGTGTGGGATAAAGAGGCAAGCATTAACTTTATTAAGCCGGGGCAAAGTGATTTGTTTGCAGAATTTGAGGTCACTGAAGGGATGCTGGAAAACATTTATCAAATGACACGGAATGGAGAAAAGTGTTTTCCTGAGTTTATTACTCATGTAAAAGATAAACAGGGGAATGTGGTTTCAGAGGTTCAACGCAAGCTTTATGTAAGAAAGAAACCTCAGTATCGCGAAGAGGAAGTACTTACCGATGCTGTGTGACAATACATACAAAAAGACCTCCAAGTGGAGGTCTTTGCATCATTCAATTTGATTAGCCTTCTAGCTCAGCTAAACACATCTCTTCATAGATCTGTTTAACCCAGCTTTCAACACGCTCGTCAGTCAATTCTGGTTGGCGGTCTTCATCAATACATAGACCTACGAATTGGCTTTCGTCACCTTCAACAAGTGCTTTAGACGCTTCAAATTCGTAGCCTTCTGTCGAGGTATGGCCAAGAATTGTGCCGCCTTTAGATTCAACGATATCACGGACTGTGCCCATCGCGTCACAGAAGTATTCTGCGTAGTCTTCTTGGTCGCCACAGCCAAAGATAGCCACTAGCTTAGTAGAGAAGTCGATTTGCTCAAGCTCAGGGAAGAAGTCATCCCAATCACATTGTGCTTCGCCGTAGTACCAAGTTGGGATACCTAGAAGAAGAAGATCGAAGTTATCAATGTCTTCTTTGCTGCTTTTCGCGATGTCTTGAACGTGAACTAGATGTTTACCTAGTTGCTTTTGAATCATCTTTGCAACGGCTTCAGTATTACCTGTGTCGCTACCGAAGAAGATACCTACACTTGCCATAGAGTCTATACCTTTACATTGTTTGTTATTGGCGATGTTACTAAGGGTTTAACCTAACCCTGAGCCTTCCCAAGTTAGCTGAATTACACCTTTTGCAATAAAGCCAGCACAGCCTAGGAAAAGGACTAACCACACAATACGACGACCAAAAACAGGTACATTGCCTTGCTTTAGCACATCTTTTATCGCCATCCCGATGAAAAAAAAGATAGCAGCAAAAAGAAGATCGAGCCCAATAGACTCGAGCATATCCATATAGTCGTAAAGCATTTTAGCCCTTCATGCCGAAAAATCTTGGGCGCACTATACCACTGTTAAACGGTAAAGTTAATGCACTACAAGAAGGGTTATTTCAATAATCTAGTGTTGCTTTTCGAATTTGTTAACTCGAAATGTATTTTCGAATGACTCTCATTACTTCTGTCGGTTTCTCGGCGTGTAACCAGTGACCAGTGCCAGCGATAATGTGTGCTTTAGCATGGTTAAATTGTCGCTTCACTGCCGGCTGATGTTCTGGCATTAAGTAGTCAGAGTCGCCGCCTTTGATAAATAAAGTTGGGATATCTGTTGGTGTGATTTCTTGCCAGCCAATAATTTGGTCATAATTCTCAAAAAGGCTCGGTACGTTAAACCGCCAATCCATCTTATCGCCATTTTTGTACAGTGATTTAGAGAGAAATTGTCTTACACCATCGAGTTCAATATGTTGAGCTAGGATATCCATGGCTTGCTGTCGATTTGCTGGTTTTTCATTAATAACAGCATGTAAGCCGTTAAAAACATTATCGTGGCGGTTCGTAGTGTAGGCTACAGGCGCCATGTCGAGAACGACTAACTGCTTGACTACATTTGGAGCAATGTCCACAAGAGCCATCGCGACTTTTCCGCCCATGGAGTGACCAATAACAATAGATGGCTCAACGTTTAAGTGCTGAAGGAGCTGAGCCACATCTTTTGCCATATCGGTATAGTTATGGACTTCGGAGTGGAAAGAGAGGCCGTGATTTCTCAGATCAATACTGATCACCGTGTGATCTTTAATAAGATCGCGGGCGAGTAGACCCAGATTACTTAAACTACCAAACAATCCGTGAATCAAAACAACTGTTTGGCCTTGGCCTTCCTGCTTATAGTTGAGTAATGCTGACATTTTATCTTATTCGTGATGGGTTTAACGTGGAGTATCCGCGTGGATCTCGTTATAATCCCCCAGAGTTTAAACATTGAGAATGTGAAAAGCGAATGAAAACAATTGAGGTTGATGAGGATCTATACCGTTATATAGCTAGTCAAACTAAGCATATCGGTGAAAGCGCCTCGGATATTTTGCGACGCCTTTTAAACCTTGATGGTCAGTTGCAGGAAGCTAAAGCCGCGCCTGTAGTAGAGAAGCCACAAGGGATTGTAGTAAGTAAAGATGCGGGTAAAACGGAATCTGTTGATGTAGTGAAAGAAATGCGTTCGCTGCTTATTTCTGATGAGTTTGCCGGTCTAAAAAAAGCGATTGATCGCTTTATGTTGGTATTATCGACCTTACATAAATTGAATCCAGAAGGTTTCGCCCAGGCTACGAATGTAAAAGGACGTAAACGCGTGTACTTTGCAGACAATGAAGAAACCTTGCTAGCAAACGGTAATACGACCAAGCCAAAAGCCATTCCTGGCACACCGTTTTGGGTTATCACGAATAACAATACAAGTCGTAAAAGACAGATGGTTGAACAAGTGATGGCACACATGGGGTTCCAACCTGACTTAATAGAAAAAGTAACAGGTTCAATCTAAGAAACCTGATAGAAGCCTCATAATGCGTCGCAGTGAGCGGATATTATGAGGCTTTTTTAATTTTATTTGTATTGAAAGAAAGGATGTCAAACATGGCTATGCACCCTCGTGCTGGGCAAAAAGCGCAGCAGGAAGATCTTCACAATATCCCAGCACTCGTTGCTAACTACTTCTTACTTCAACCAGACACGGCAAACGCAGAACACAAAGTTCAATTTGGTACTTCTGGCCACCGCGGTACTGCAGACAAGCACACTTTTAACGAAAACCACATTTTAGCGATCGCTCAAGCGGTAGCAGAAGTTCGTGCTGAGCAAGGCACAACTGGCCCGTTGTTTGTGGGTAAAGACACGCATGCGCTATCTGAACCAGCTTTTTCAAGTGTGATTGAAGTATTGATCGCAAATGGTGTGAAAGTGATTGTCCAACAAGACAACGGTTACACGCCAACACCGGGTATTTCACACGCGGTTCTGACTTACAACATCAAACACGATGAAAAAGCAGACGGTATCGTTATTACCCCATCACATAACCCACCACAAGACGGCGGTATCAAATACAATCCGACACATGGTGGTCCTGCTGAAGCTGAGTTGACTCAAGCTATCGAAGATCGTGCGAACGAATTGATTGCTGAAGGTTTACAAGGTGTTAAACGCCTACCACTAGCAGAAGCAAAAGCATCGGATCTGTTTGTAGAGATGGACTTGGTGAAGCCATACATCGATGACCTGGTGAACGTTATCGATATGGAAGCAATCCAAAAGGCGAACCTGAAGATTGGTGTAGATCCATTGGGTGGCAGCGGTATCGATTACTGGCGTCAAATTGGTCAAGCATACAACCTAGACCTAACGCTAGTAAGTGAATCGATCGATCCTTCTTTCCAATTCATGTCACTAGATAAAGACGGCGTTGTGCGTATGGACTGTTCTTCTCCTTACGCAATGGCGGGTCTATTGGCACTGAAAGACGAATACGATTTAGCATTTGGTAACGATCCTGACTACGACCGTCACGGTATCGTTACGCCAAAAGGTTTGATGAACCCGAACCACTTCTTAGCCGTTTGTATTGACTACTTGTACCGTCATCGTGACGCGTGGGGTAAAGACGTCGCTGTTGGTAAAACACTAGTTTCAAGTGCGCTGATTGACCGTGTTGTTGCGGATCTAGGTCGTGAGCTATGTGAAGTGCCTGTTGGTTTCAAATGGTTTGTAGACGGTCTGTACACTGGTAAGTTTGGTTTCGGCGGCGAAGAAAGTGCTGGTGCGTCTTTCCTTCGTAAAGATGGCACGCCTTGGTCAACAGACAAAGATGGCATCTTGCTATGCCTTCTAGCAGCAGAGATCACTGCGGTAACGGGTAAGAACCCTCAAGATTACTATGAAGAGCTTGCAGCGAAGCACGGTGAATCTAAGTACAACCGTATTCAAGCTGTAGCAAATGGCCCACAAAAAGACGTGCTGAAGAAGTTGTCGCCAGAAATGGTCGCGGCTGAAACACTAGCGGGTGATCCAATTACGGCTCGTCTCACGCATGCGCCTGGTAATGGTGCTGCAATCGGTGGTCTAAAAGTAACAACAGCGAATGGCTGGTTTGCTGCTCGTCCATCAGGCACAGAAGATATCTACAAGATTTACTGTGAGAGTTTTAAAGGTGAAGAGCACCTAAAACAAATCGAAGCAGAAGCACAAGAAATAGTTAATCAAGTGTTTGCAGCCGCTGGTTTGTAAAACATCCAATGGTCAATGTATCTAGCAAAGGGTTGATGTGAAAACATCAACCCTTTCATGTTTAAGTGCCCCGAACAGCTTTATCTCCGGGCCATGAATCTGGTACCACAAACCAGAATTGACCGTCTTCCGTTTGTGCGTGTATGAATCGATCTAAAGGCTTTTCAATAGGTTGAGAGAAATCGTCTGTTCCGATCGCCCAGCATGGTTTATGTAAATGATAAAGGGGTTTACCAATTAAATCCCATTGACTTTGATAGCACCAGTAACCACTAATCTGACTTGGATTTAATTCATAACCCAAGCACTCGCTAGGAGTTGGCTCTGGAGTAAACGGATTAATATAGAGTCGTCCTTGCATCAATAGACGTTCTTGTGGAGCGTCGTTTAACGGAATTATTTTTTGAAATTCCGGGCGATCGCTCATTTTCAACTGATGAGTAAGCATTCTATTCAGTTTTGTATGCAGCTGGTCGTGAGCATTCGGACCATACCATACGCCGTTATAAAGAAGATAAAACTTAATCGCTACTTCCCAGTGTTCTATTTGATTTGATTCTGTATTCCGCAACACCAAGTCGATAGCACCAATAGTCTTACCTTCGATGTCGTTTAACTGAACCTCTTCCGCGATAACCTGATATCGTTCTGAACTAGAGAGAACTGCAGTGCATAAGTGCTGATATAAAAAGCCCAATCTTGGATTACCATTGTATTGCTCAGCGTTATTTAAAGGCGTTACCGAAAGATCCTCTAAGGTTGTAAACGGAGGGCGTAACTTGAAAAGAGGAGGTGAAGTGGCGATCCATTGGTAAAAGCGTTGCAGTTGGTTCATCCGTATCCCTATATGTATGGTGAGGCGACAAGCTTTGTTATTGTAACTAAATTTGCTTTTGAGGGTAGGGTGGCTAGCATCGATATTAGGGTTCGAGATACACTTTAAAGACCTAAATGATATCAAGGTGCCAGATGTCAAAACGTTGTTGTATCAACTAGGTTGCACACTCTCGGTCTGATTTCATCGAGAGGTTATTTAGGTTTACATGCGCTAGAAATTGGAAGTAATAATGAATAACTTAAAGCTAGAACAGATTCTTAATGACAAACTGTCACCGCAGTTAATTAAAGATTACGCACCAAACGGGTTACAGGTAGAAGGGACGCCAGCCGTAAAGCGTATTATCACTGGCGTAACTGCCTCTCAAGCCTTAATCGATAAAGCGATTGAGCTTAATGCAGACGCATTACTCGTTCATCACGGTTATTTTTGGAAAGGTGAACCTGAGCCAATTCGTGGTATGAAAGGTAAACGAATTCGTAGTCTGATCAAAAACGATATCAACTTATATGGTTATCACCTTCCTCTGGATATTCACCCAGAGCTAGGCAACAACGCCGAATTAGCTCGCTTACTTGAAATCGAAGTAGAAGGTGGACTTGAAGGACACCCTCAATCAGTAGCCATGTTTGGACGCTTGAAAAAACCGATGTCTGGTGCTGAGTTTGCGAGCAAGATCAATCAAGTTCTTGATAGAGAACCACTGCATATTGCTCCAGAGAATACCGATAAGATGATTGAGACAGTCGGTTGGTGCACTGGTGGAGGGCAAGATTTCATTGAACTTGCTGTACAACACGGGCTGGATGCATTTATCTCTGGAGAAATTTCAGAGCGTACCACTTATACCGCTCGTGAAATGGACATTCATTACTTTGCTGCAGGTCATCATGCTACTGAGCGTTATGGTGTTCAGGCTTTAGGAAAATGGCTAGCGGATGAATATGGCCTACATGTGGAGTTTATCGATATTGATAATCCGGTTTAGTGTTCGCTATTCATAACGTGAAACGCTGAAAAGAAAAAAGGGTTGAGACAAAATCTCAACCCTTTTGTTTATCTTCTAACTAAAAAGATCATTCACGTTCGTGAAGTGGAGAAAACTCACGCTGTGTCTCACCAGTGTATAGCTGACGAGGACGACCGATGCGGTTCAGTGGATCGCTGTGCATTTCGTTCCAGTGAGCAATCCAGCCGATGGTACGAGAAATCGCGAAGATAACCGTAAACATAGAAACTGGAATACCAATCGCTTTAAGAATGATACCTGAGTAGAAGTCTACGTTCGGGTACAGCTTCTTAGACACGAAGTACTCATCAGAAAGCGCAATGCGCTCAAGTTCCATTGCAACGTCTAGCAGAGGGTCTTGAATGTTTAGCTCTTTGAGAACTTCATGACACGTTTCGCGCATTACTGTCGCACGTGGGTCGTAGTTCTTGTAAACGCGGTGACCAAAGCCCATTAAGCGGAATGGGTCATCTTTGTCTTTCGCGCGGTCTACATATTCAGGGATGTTATCGACGCTGCCAATCTCTTCTAGCATTCTCAAGCAGGCTTCGTTTGCACCACCGTGAGCAGGTCCCCAAAGGGATGCAATACCAGCGGCAATACATGCAAATGGGTTCGCACCAGAAGAGCCAGCTAGACGAACAGTTGATGTCGACGCATTCTGTTCGTGATCCGCGTGTAGAGTGAAAATCTTATCCATCGCACGGGCAACCACAGGATTTACTTCATACTCTTCGCAAGGGTTTGCGAACATCATATGCAAGAAGTTCTCTGCGTAGCTAAGGTCGTTACGAGGGTAAATAAATGGCTGACCGATAGAGTATTTGTAACACATCGCCGCCAGTGTTGGCATTTTTGACAGCAGACGGTACGCTGCAATTTCGCGGTGTTCGTCGTTGTTAATGTCAAGAGAGTCGTGATAGAAGGCTGCAAGTGCTCCAACTACACCACACATTACCGCCATTGGGTGTGCATCGCGTCGGAAGCCATGGAAAAAGCTTGCGATTTGCTCGTGTACCATTGTGTGACGAGTAACGGTCGTTTTGAATTGCTCGTATTGTTCTCGGGTAGGGGCTTCACCATAAAGAAGGATGTAACATACTTCTAAGTAATCTGCGTTATTGGCTAATTGATCAATCGGGAAACCGCGGTGCAAAAGAATACCTTTGCCGCCATCGATGTACGTGATTGATGATTCACAAGATGCAGTGGCAAGAAAACCTGGGTCAAAAGTAAAGTAACCATTGGCTCCCAGCTTACGAACGTCAATTACAGGTGTACCTAGCGTACCGTCCATAATTGGCAGTTCGATTGGCGCTTGACCTTCAACATGAAGGGTCGCTTTCTTATCCGCCATAACAATCTCCTTTGTTTATTATTTAATCCGTCCAGGATGTTTATGTGCCATTTTTGTACTGTTGTTAAAGCTTAAAGTCAATTTTTCTCCATCTTTGTGTGCACTTGTTATGATTTTTCTCATGAAAATCGTTAAAAATCTGTTCTATGTAGCATAATTTGTTACACCAATTGTATTAGAATGTTGCTCGCCGTATATTGGCAAAGAAAATTTTAGTTAAATCCTTATAAATTCGGGGCTAGAAACAAAGAGTGAGGTTTGTTGCTGGATTCCGTTTGTTAACAACTTGTTTACACTTATCTGAGTGGTTACTCGCGATATTTGTTAAATAGATGTTAACTTTTGTACGTTTGGAAGCTGAAATTGGTTATAACAATAAATGCTCAATGGAGCTGAGTGAGCAAGCCCGTGAAAGAAAGAAAGTCAAGACCTGTTAATTTAGATTTACAGACCATCCACTTTCCTATCACAGCAATCGCATCCATCCTACACCGTGTGTCTGGGGTAATTACGTTTGTTGCGGTGGGTATATTACTGTGGTTACTATCCATTTCTCTGTCATCCCCAATGGGTTTTATGGAAGCCGCTGACATCGTCGATAGCTTCTTCGTAAAATTCATCCTGTGGGGAATTCTTACTGCACTTGCCTACCACATCGCAGGTGGTATCCGTCACTTATTGATGGATCTAGGTCACTTTGAAGAACTAGATTCAGGCACGATGAGCGCTAAAGTCGCGTTTGGTGCAACAGCAGTATTATCATTATTGGCGGGGATCTTGGTATGGTAAAACACGTATCTTCATTTGGTCGTAATGGTGTACACGATTTCCTACTAATTCGTGCAACTGCAATCATTATGACGCTATACACGATTTATCTGATTAGCTTCTGTGCATTTTCAGATATCTCTTACGCATCTTGGACCCAATTCTTTGGTGGTACCTTCACTAAAGTATTCACCATGTTGGCACTTGTCTCGATCCTGATTCACGCTTGGGTTGGTTTGTGGCAAGTATTAACTGATTACATTAAGTGCGCGAAACTACGTGGCGCACTACAACTTGGTGTTATTGCCGTGCTATTCGGCTATGTCTTCTCTGGTCTATTTATTCTGTGGGGTGCGTAAGTGTCTATTCCAGTTCGTGAGTTTGATGCCGTAGTAATCGGCGCTGGTGGTGCAGGTATGCGCGCTGCACTACAAATTTCAGAGCAAGGCCTATCATGTGCTTTGTTGTCAAAAGTATTTCCAACACGTTCTCATACTGTGTCTGCACAGGGCGGCATTACCGTTGCTCTGGGTAACTCGCACAAAGACGATTGGCAATGGCACATGTACGATACCGTTAAAGGTTCCGACTACATCGGTGACCAGAACGCGATTGAATACATGTGTAAAAATGGTCCTGAGTCAGTTATCGAGCTTGAAAAAATGGGTCTTCCATTCTCTCGTTTTGATAACGGTACCATATACCAACGTCCATTCGGTGGCCAATCTAAAGAGTTTGGTGGTGAGCAGGCTGCTCGTACAGCCGCTGCTGCAGACCGTACTGGTCACGCACTTCTTCACACGCTTTACCAGCAAAACGTAAAACACAAAACAACCATCTTCTCGGAGTGGTACGCTTTGGATCTTGTGAAAAACCAAGACGGCGCAATCATGGGTTGTACTGCGATTTGTATGGAAACGGGTGAAATCTGTTACTTCAAATCGAAAGCAACCATTCTAGCTACAGGTGGTGCAGGTCGTATTTACGCATCGACCACTAACGCGCACATCAACACGGGTGATGGCGTTGGTATGGCACTTCGCGCAGGCGTTCCAATGCAAGACATGGAAATGTGGCAGTTCCACCCAACAGGTATTGCTGGCGCGGGTGTTCTAGTGACGGAAGGTTGTCGTGGTGAAGGTGGTTACCTTCTAAATAAAGATGGTGAACGCTTCATGGAGCGCTACGCACCAAACGCGAAAGACCTTGCTGGTCGTGACGTGGTTGCTCGTTCAATGATGATTGAAATTCGTGAAGGCCGCGGCTGTGATGGTCCTTGGGGTCCACATATCAAGTTGAAACTTGATCACCTTGGTAAAGAAGTACTTGAATCACGTCTACCAGGTATCTGTGAACTGTCTCGTACATTTGCACACGTTGACCCAGTGAAAGAGCCAATTCCAGTAATTCCAACTTGTCACTACATGATGGGTGGTGTACCTACTCAAGTCTCTGGCCAAGCAATTAAGCAGAAGGCCGACGGTAGCGAGATGGAAGTACAAGGCCTTTACGCATGTGGTGAGATTGCTTCTGTATCGGTACACGGTGCTAACCGTCTGGGCGGCAACTCATTACTAGACTTGGTCGTATTTGGTCGTGCTACTGGCTTGCACCTTGGCGAAACGCTAGCAGCGCAAGCAGAAGCTCGTCCTGCAACAGAATCTGATATTGAAGCGTCTCTAGCGCGTACTATGCGTTGGGAAAACAGCACTGGTGGTGAAGATCCAGTTCAGATTCGTAAAGACCTACAAGCATGCATGCAAAACAGCTTCTCGGTATTCCGTGAAGGCGATGCGATGGCAACCGGTCTAGAAGAGTTGAAAGTGATTCGCGAACGTTTGAAAGATGCGCATCTAGCGGACAAGTCTTCAGAGTTCAACACGCAGCGTATTGAGTGTCTAGAACTTGATAACCTGATGGAAACCGCGTTTTCAACTGCCGTTGCAGCAAACTACCGTACAGAGAGTCGTGGCGCACATGCTCGTTTCGATTTCCCTGAGCGTGATGATGAGAACTGGCTATGCCACTCTATCTACAATCCGGAAACAGAAGCGATGACTAAGCGTGATGTGAACATGACGCCAACGCATCGTGAAGCTTTCCCGCCGAAAGTACGTACATACTAAAGGGAGGATACGACTATGAAATTAAACTTCTCTTTATACCGTTACAATCCGGATGTGGATACCAAGCCTTACATGAAAGAGTATACCCTTGAGGTAGACGAAGGCTCAGACATGATGGTGCTTGATGCATTGATTCTGCTAAAAGAGCAAGATCCAAGCATCGCGTTCCGTCGCTCATGCCGTGAAGGGGTATGTGGTTCTGATGGTTTGAATATGAATGGTAAAAACGGCCTAGCGTGTATCACACCGTTATCTGCTCTACAAGGCGATAAGATAGTTATTCGTCCACTACCAGGGTTACCTGTCGTGCGCGATCTTATCGTTGACATGACGCAGTTCTATGATAACTATGCGAAAGTTAAACCATTCTTGATTGATGATGGTGCATTACCACCATCACGTGAGAACCTACAATCGCCTGATGATCGTGCGCATTTAGATGGATTGTACGAATGTATCATGTGTGCATGTTGTACAACGTCTTGCCCATCATTCTGGTGGAACCCTGATAAATTCATCGGCCCAGCTGGTCTTCTCGCAGCGTACCGTTGGCTAATTGATAGCCGCGATACGGCAACAGATGAACGTTTGTCTGATCTTGATGATGCATTTAGCGTTTTTCGTTGCCATGGCATCATGAATTGTGTAAGTGTTTGTCCTAAGGGATTAAATCCGACGAAAGCCATCGGTCACATTAAGTCGATGTTGGTTAATCGTTCGGTTTAATTTACTCGCTCTTAGGAATGTCGCAGTGTTGCGGATCACCCGATATGACCGCTTCACTGCTTCAGTAATATTCGAGTAAAGAATACAAAAATTGCCGACCGTATTTTTAGTCGGCTCTTATAGCTCGGCAAAGACCGAAGCAAACGTGAAAACTACTGGTTAAGGGAAAATATGCACAACGGCGTGATGAAGGCATGGCTCGAGTCTTCACACTTGGCTGGCGCCAATGCAACGTATGTAGAGGACCTCTACGAACTGTATCTAAGTGATCCCGATCTGGTAAGTGAGGAGTGGAAACGTGTTTTTGAAGGCTTGCCTAAGCCATCAGAAGAAGTGGCAGAACAACCACATTCACGTGTCCGTGACTACTTCCGACGACTCGCTAGAGAAACAAAGCATTACAATGTCCAAGTTAGTGACCCAGATGTCGATGCAAAACAAGTAAAAGTTCTACAGCTAATCAACGCATACCGTTTCCGCGGGCATGAAGCTGCAGAATTAGACCCACTAGGTCTATGGCAACGCCCAACAGTGGCGGAGTTAGACCCTGCTTTTCATAATCTTACCGAAGATGACTTCGAAGAAACTTTCAACGTAGGTTCTTTTGCTGTTGGGCAAGAAACCATGAAGTTGAAAGATATCTATGAAGCCCTCAACAAAACTTATTGCGGTTCCATCGGTGCTGAATACATGCACATGACTGACACAGAGCAAAAGCGTTGGATTCAGCAACGCCTTGAGTCTGTCGTAGGCCAGCCATCATTCAACAAAGATGAGAAGCGCACATTCCTAGAAGAGCTAACAGCCGCTGAAGGTTTGGAGCGTTACCTCGGGGCGAAATTCCCAGGTGCAAAACGTTTCTCTTTAGAAGGTGGTGATGCGCTGATTCCGATGACGAAAGAGTTGATCCGTCATGCGGGTACAAGTGGAATGCGTGAAGTGGTTATCGGTATGGCTCACCGCGGTCGTTTGAACATGCTGGTGAACGTACTTGGTAAGAAACCTCAAGACCTGTTTGATGAGTTCGCCGGTAAACACGACGAAACTTGGGGTACGGGTGATGTGAAATATCACCAAGGTTTCTCTGCTGATTTTGCGACTCCTGGCGGTGATGTTCACTTAGCACTTGCATTTAACCCGTCGCACCTAGAAATCGTAAACCCAGTAGTCATGGGCTCAGTTCGAGCACGTCAAGATCGCTTGGGTGATAATCAAGGTAGCAAAGTGCTTCCTATCACCATCCACGGTGATTCTGCAATCGCTGGTCAGGGTGTGGTTGCCGAAACGTTCAACATGTCTCTTGCTCGTGGGTTCCAAGTTGGTGGTACGGTACGTATCGTCATCAACAACCAAGTAGGCTTTACGACGTCTAATCCTCGTGACACGCGTTCTACGATGTACTGTACCGATATCGCGAAGATGGTGCAGGCGCCAATTTTCCATGTAAATGCAGATGACCCAGAAGCAGTTGCTTTTGTTACTCGCATTGCATTGGATTACCGTAACGAGTTCAAGCGCGATGTCGTGATCGATCTTGTGTGTTACCGTCGCCACGGCCACAATGAGGCGGATGAGCCAAATGCGACTCAGCCTTTGATGTACCAGAAAATCAAAAAGCATCCTACACCACGCAAATTGTATGCAGATGTTCTGATCGATAAAAATGAATCAGATATCGAGACAGCGACTCAGTTAGTCAATGAGTATCGCGATGCATTAGATCGCGGTGAAGTGGTTGTTAAAGAATGGCGTCCAATGGCGTTGCACTCTGTAGACTGGTCCCCTTACTTAGGGCACGAATGGGATATGGAGTGGGATTCAAAATACGACAAGACACGCCTTATTGAGCTAGGCAATCGTCTGTGTCAGTACCCAGAAAGCCATAAACTGCAAAGCCGTGTTAATAAGCTATACAACGATCGTCTAGCAATGATGACCGGTGAAAAAGCCATTGACTGGGGTATGGCTGAAACATTGGCGTATGCTACATTGGTTGACGATGGCAAGCGTATTCGTCTTTCTGGTCAGGACTCGGGTCGTGGTACTTTCTTCCACCGTCACTCGGTTCTTCATAACCAAACCGATGCAAGCACTTACATTCCATTAGCGAATATTCATGACAACCAAGGGCCATTCCAAGTCTTTGACTCAGTATTGTCAGAAGAAGCTGTGTTGGCGTTTGAATACGGTTACGCAACAGCCGAACCAGGTGGTTTAACTATCTGGGAAGCACAGTTTGGTGATTTTGCCAACGGTGCACAAGTTGTTATCGACCAGTTTATCTCGTCAGGCGAGCAAAAGTGGGCGCGTTTGTGCGGTCTTACTATGCTTCTACCTCATGGTTATGAAGGTCAAGGCCCTGAGCACTCATCTGCACGTTTAGAGCGTTACCTTCAGCTTTGTGCTGAGCAAAATATGCAGGTTGTGGTTCCTTCAACACCGGCTCAGGTGTACCACATGATTCGTCGTCAGGTTGTACGCCCAATGCGTCGACCTCTCATTGTTATGTCGCCGAAATCTTTGCTGCGCCACCCTCTATGTACTTCAACGATTGAAGACTTGGCGGATGGTACATTCCAATCTGCAATTCCAGAAGTAGATGATTTAGAACCAAGCAAAGTGAAACGTGTCGTGTTCTGTGCTGGTAAGGTTTACTTTGACCTACTAGAGCAGCGCCGTAACAACGAGCAAGACGATGTTGCTATCGTGCGTATTGAACAGCTTTACCCATTCCCAATGGAAGAAGTACAAGCAGCAATTGCTCAATACACTAACGTTGAAGACTTCGTGTGGTGTCAGGAAGAACCTCAGAACCAAGGTGCTTGGTACTGTAGCCAACATAACTTCCGTGCCGCTATTCCTGCAGGTGCAAATCTTAAATACGCAGGTCGCCCAGCTTCTGCTTCGCCAGCAGTTGGCTACATGTCGGTGCACTTGAAACAACAAAAAGCGTTGGTTGAAGACGCTCTGAACGTGAACTCAAAAACTTCGAATTAAGAATTAGAAGTTAAAGGAAGAAACAGATATGACAATTGAAATTCTGGTTCCAGATTTACCTGAATCAGTTGCTGATGCAACCGTAGCGACATGGCACAAACAACCAGGCGACGCAGTAGAGCGTGACGAGGTTTTGGTTGACATCGAAACAGACAAAGTTGTGCTAGAAGTTCCAGCTCCGGAAGCTGGCGTTTTAGAAGCTATTGTTGAAGCAGAAGGTGCGACAGTACTTTCTAAACAAATCATTGCTAAATTGAAGCCAGGCGCAGTTGCAGGTGAACCAACTGCAGACAAAACAGAAGGTACTGAAGCATCTCCTGATAAGCGTCACAAAGCTGCGCTTAGCGAAGAAAGTAATGACGCATTAAGCCCAGCAGTGCGCCGTTTGTTGGCTGAACATGGCTTAGAAGCAAGCCAAGTGAAAGGCACTGGTGTTGGTGGTCGTATTACGCGTGAAGATATTGAAGCGCATCTTGCGAACGCTAAATCTGCGTCAAAAGAAGACTCGCCAGCAGTGGTTGACGTGCCGGCAGCGGCTCGCAGTCAGAAGCGTGTTCCAATGACTCGCCTTCGTAAGACAGTCGCTAACCGTCTGCTAGAAGCGAAGAACAACACGGCAATGCTAACGACGTTTAACGAAGTGAACATGAAACCAATCATGGACCTTCGTAAGCAGTACAAAGATCAGTTCGAAGAGCGTCACGGTATTCGTTTGGGCTTCATGTCTTTCTACGTGAAAGCAGTAACAGAAGCGCTTAAGCGTTACCCAGAAGTAAATGCTTCGATTGATGGCGATGACATTGTTTACCACAACTACTTCGACATTAGCATGGCGGTATCAACTCCACGTGGTCTAGTTACACCTGTCCTAAAAGACTGTGACAAGCTTGGTTTCGCTGATGTTGAAAAAGGCATCAAAGAGCTGGCTATTAAAGGTCGTGATGGCAAGCTAACGGTAGACGAGCTAATGGGCGGTAACTTCACTATCACAAACGGTGGTGTGTTCGGTTCACTAATGTCTACACCAATCATCAACCCACCTCAATCAGCGATTCTTGGTATGCATAAGATCCAAGAGCGTCCGATGGCAGTGGATGGCAAAGTTGAAATCTTGCCGATGATGTACCTAGCGTTATCTTACGATCACCGCCTAATTGATGGTCGTGAATCAGTTGGCTTCCTAGTAACGATTAAAGAGTTACTAGAGGACCCAGCACGTCTCCTATTAGACGTTTAATATCGCTAAAACGTCTAGTTATCGTAGGTAGCTAGACGTTAAAAATTTCAATGGCTAGACTAGCTCAACGTTTGGCCTTCATTTGAATCCTTCAGTATGAGAACTCATGATGAAGGATTGATTTGAGAAGACCCTACAGACGTACAAGCAGCCAAGACTGCAGCGTTATGGAAATAATAAATCCCTTAAGGGAAAAACAAACGGAATATCGAAATGAATTTGCATGAATACCAAGCCAAACAGCTGTTTGCAGAATTCGGTTTGCCTGTGCCAGAAGGCTACGCGTGTGATACACCACAAGAAGCTTTTGAAGCCGCAGGCCGTATTAGTACAGCCAAGAAAGTAGTTAAATGTCAGGTTCACGCTGGTGGCCGTGGTAAAGCGGGTGGCGTAGAGCTACACGATACAAAAGAAGGCGTTAAAGAGTTTGCACAGAAGTGGTTAGGTAAAAACCTAGTGACTTACCAAACTGACGCTAACGGTCAGCCAGTAACAAAAATCCTTGTTGAAGAAGCTTCAAATATTGCGAACGAACTATACCTAGGTGCGGTAGTTGACCGTGCTAGCCGTAAGATCGTTTTCATGGCTTCTACCGAAGGTGGTGTGGAAATTGAAAAAGTTGCGGAAGAAACGCCAGAACTCATCCACAAAGCAGCAATTGACCCACTAGTAGGTCCACAAGCTTACCAAGGTCGTGAGCTAGCGTTCAAACTTGGTCTTGAAGGCGACCAAATCAAACAATTCGTTAAGATCTTTATGGGTCTTGGCACTATGTTCTCTCAGTACGATCTTGCTCTGCTAGAGATCAACCCACTTGTGATTACTGGCGAAGGCAACTTGCTATGTCTTGACGGTAAGATCAACATCGACTCAAACGCACTGTATCGTCAGCCTAAGCTTCGTGAAATGCACGATCCTTCACAAGAAGATGAGCGTGAAGCACACGCAGCTCAGTGGGAGCTGAACTACGTAGCACTAGACGGTAACGTTGGCTGTATGGTTAACGGTGCAGGCCTAGCAATGGGTACGATGGATATCGTAAACCTACACGGCGGCAAACCAGCTAACTTCTTAGATGTAGGTGGCGGCGCGACGAAAGAGCGTGTTGCTGAAGCATTCAAGATCATCCTATCTGATGACAATGTGAAAGCGGTACTTGTTAACATCTTTGGTGGTATTGTACGTTGTGACATGATCGCAGAAGGTATTATCGGTGCGGTTAAAGAGGTAGGCGTAAGCGTACCTGTTGTTGTTCGTCTTGAAGGTACTAACGCTGACCTAGGTCGCGAAGTTCTTGCTAATTCTGATGTTGATATCATTGCTGCTGAGTCGCTAACTGATGCTGCTCAGAAAGTTGTTGCTGCTGCGGAGGCTAAATAATGTCTGTATTAATTAACAAAGACACTAAAGTAATCTGTCAGGGGTTCACTGGTGGTCAAGGTACTTTCCACTCAGAGCAAGCTATCGCATACGGTACGCAAATGGTTGGTGGTGTGTCTCCAGGTAAAGGCGGCCAAACTCACCTAGGTCTTCCTGTATTCAACACAGTTCGCGAAGCAGTAGAAGCGACTGGTGCAACAGCGACAGTCATCTACGTACCAGCTCCTTTCTGTAAAGATGCAATCCTAGAAGCGATTGACGCGGGTATCGAGCTAATCGTAACGATTACTGAAGGTATCCCTACTACAGATATGATCGACGTGAAAGTGAAGCTAGAAGAAACTGGCGTTCGCATGATTGGTCCTAACTGTCCGGGCGTTATCACTCCTGATGAGTGTAAGATCGGTATCATGCCTGGTCACATCCACAAGAAAGGCAAAGTAGGTATTGTATCTCGTAGCGGTACTCTAACTTACGAAGCAGTTAAACAAACCACTGACGAAGGTTTCGGCCAGTCTACTTGTGTTGGTATCGGTGGTGACCCAATCCCGGGTTCAAACTTCATTGATATCCTAAAACTGTTCCAAGAAGACCCTGAGACAGAAGCGATCGTTATGATCGGTGAGATCGGTGGTACTGCAGAAGAAGAAGCAGCAGCATACATTAAAGAAAATGTAACGAAGCCAGTGGTTTCTTACATTGCTGGTGTAACTGCGCCTCCTGGTAAGCGTATGGGCCATGCTGGTGCGATTATCTCTGGTGGTAAAGGTACTGCTGAAGACAAGTTCGCTGCACTAGAAGCGGCTGGCGTTAAAACTGTGAAATCTCTAGCAGAGATTGGCCAAGGTCTACGTGAAGTGACGGGTTGGTAATCGACCACACTACTTAATAAGTATTAAAAAGCCTGCGACTTCGCAGGCTTTTCTTTTTCCGTTTCCGTGGATTTATGTTTGTTGTTAGCAAGGTCTTTCGCGTTTAATACTCAATGCGATTATGCTTTGCTTTTAATCAGCTGGCTCAGCATAAATAAGGATGTTGCGCTGATCACTACGGAAGGGCCGGCCGGTGTATCGAAGTGCCATGATAGGCTAAGCCCCATCAGTACTGCCACAGAGCCAATAATGGATGCGAACAATGCCATTTGCTCTGGTGATGAAGAGACTTTACGTGCTGTTGCGGCTGGGATAATTAGGAGCGAAGTCATGATCAACGCGCCAACGAACTTCATACCTACTGCGATTACTACACCCACCATTAGCATTAACACCAATCTAACTAAGTCTGTATTCACGCCCTCAACAGCGGCAAGTTCTTCACTGACAGTGCTAGAAAGCAGTGGGCGCCAGAAGACGTACAAACACGCGCTTACCGCAACAACACCTGCGTAAATAAACATCAGATCTTGTGGAGAGACGGCAAGTAAGTCCCCAAATAGGTAGCTCATTAAATCGACGCGCACGTTTTCCAAAAAGCTAACCGATACTAAACCGATAGAGAGTGCACTGTGTGCCAAGATACCTAACAACGTGTCTGTAGCCACAAGTTGTTGCTTTTGCAGAGTGACAAGCAAAACGGCCAGAGCTAAACAGCAGACGAGTAGCGCAAGGTAGAGATTTACGTTGAGCAAGAAGCCCAGCGCTAGGCCCATTAACGATGCATGAGCTAGGGTATCTCCGAAGTAAGCCATTTTACGCCAAACGACAAATGACCCAAGTGGACCGGCAATGATCGCGATACCAATACCAGCAAGAATAGAAGGTAGGAGAAACTCAATCATGATGGTGATGTCCGTGTTTATGGTGGGAGCATGATATCGCATCACCGCTTACTGGCGTTCCGGATAAATCGTGATGATGGTGCTCATGGTCGTGATGATAAAACGCGAGAGACTCTCTCGCTGCATTGCCAAATAGTGCGATGTAAGAAGGGTGCTGAGTAATAGTGGCAGGTGAACCTGAGCAGCAAACATGGTGATGCAGACAAATAACATCGTCCGTTTTCGCCATCACTAAATGTAAGTCATGCGATACCATAAATACGCCACAATCAAAGCGGTGACGAATGCTCTCAATTAAGTCATAGAGATCGATTTGACCTTGGATATCCACCCCCTGAGCTGGTTCGTCTAATACCAATAGCTGAGGACGTTGAAGCAGAGCGCGAGCCAGTAACACTCGTTGGTTTTCACCACCGGATAAGCGATGCATATTACTATTAAGTAAATGTTCAGCGCCAACAAGCCGTAATGCATCAATGCACTCCTGCTTACTGTATTTTCCTGCTAAATTTAGAAAGCGGGTTACATTCAATGGAAGGGAGTCATTGAGCTTCAACTTTTGAGGAACGTAACCAATTTTCAGTTTTCTTTGTCGGTTCAACTTGCCGCTAGTTGGCTTTTGAAGACCTAAGATAACTTTGACTAACGTTGATTTTCCCGCTCCATTGGGACCAATTAGGGTAGTTATTTTGCCCTTTTCTAATTCCATACTAATGTTATCGAGAACTCTGCGGCCATCGAACTCGACGCATAACTGCTCAAGATGGACTAAGGAAGACATGAATGAAACTCATTTGCAAATCAATAATGTTATAATGTAACATTATCTCACTTTCCACGCCATATCCCAAGTAAAACTATGAAAAGAGCATTAATTCTTGCTGCCTCAGCAATGTTAACACTGCCAGTACAGGCGGTAACGGTACTGACGAGTATCAAACCTATTCAGTTGTTAGTAACAGAGCTTACTCAAGGAGTAACTTCACCAGACGTGTTATTGCAGTCTAACACATCACCCCATGACTACGCTTTGCGTCCATCGGATGTTAAAAAGGTCGCTTCGGCTGATTTGGTTATCTGGTACGGACATGATCTTGAACCGTTTCTAGAGAAAGTTGTTTCGGATAGATCGAATACTTTGACTATTAGTCAAATTCCAAATCTAGAATTGCGTGAATTTGATAGTGAGCACAACCATGACCATGATGGGCACGATCATGGCTCACATGATCCGCACTTTTGGCTAGGTGTAAGCCAAGCACAACAAGTGGCCAAGGCTGTTGTGAATCAACTTGTATCACTTGATCCGGAAAATGCAGCTCAATATCAAGCGAACCTCAAAAAGTTTGAACTCGAGCTAAAAGACACTGACCAACAGATAAAGCAGAAGCTGGCACCAGTAAAAAACAAAGGTTACTTTGTATTCCATGATGCTTACGGTTATTTCGAAGATCGTTATGAACTAAATCAAATGGGGCATTTTACTGTGAGCCCGGAACGCAAGCCAGGAGCGAAGACCTTAATTCAAATTCGTCAAAAGCTAAGTGGTGGAGATGTGGCTTGTGTATTTTCTGAACCTCAGTTTACCCCGGCTGTCGTTCAGAGCGTAATGAGAGGCAGTGATGTCACTAAAGGCGAGCTTGACCCGTTAGGGAGTACAATTGAAGCAAAACCTGGCAGTTACTTTACTTTTCTCAACAATATGGCGAATAGTTTTGAGCAATGCTTGAACAAAAAGTCAGATTAAGTGCTGTCGTAATGTAGGAGTAGTCTTTTTAACGTGATCCAGTAGTAAGAATTACAACCTTTGGTAAGGCGAGCCTTTTCTCAGAAAGTAATTGAGATATCATTACCAATAATTATCAGCTCAAAATAACCGTATCAATCCATGTTTTACAAACGATGAACGGTCACTTTCAGAGCACAAATTGATACAAAAGGTTTTCGTCTTGCTACGCCAATTAGCCCTTGCTCTGTTGGGCTTTGTCTTATCCTACCAAGCATTTGCGCTTCATAATGCAAATGCAATCTTTTACCCTTTGCCAACTCAGGCAAAGGGTACTTTTATCGCGGCTAAAAAGTTGTTCTTGGGTGAAAAGGGCGGTTTGTGGATTCATGACGTACACGGACGAGTCCTGTTTTACGATGGTCAAACTATATTGCCTAAATCAGGTAGCTTCCTACAAACGTCGGCTAAGCAGTTGGCTTATCATAAAGGTGCTTTTTGGACCTTTATTGAAAATGAGGTCTATCGAACTTATCCAAATCAGGAGCGACGTTTAGTCTTTAGTTTAAATCCAGGCTCACAAATAAGAAAAATAGGGTCTTCAAAGAACTATATTTGGGTGAGTGATGGCGCGCATTTCTATACCTACAATATCGACACTAGCGAGTTAAACTCTTTCTCTCTATTGCAGCTCTATCAACATAGTAATAATAGCTACGTTTACATTAATGATGCGGTGCTAGTTGAAACGAAGTGGGCACTAGCAACGACTTCCGGCTTCTATCTTTCTGAAGGTGATAAGTTTGACCATGTCGCTGCCTCAGGTCAAAACTACATTGAGAAAGTCTATTATTCACACACGCGAAGAGAAATTTTGATAGGTACATTGCGTGGCGCTTTAATTTTCAACATTTACCAGCCTGATAAAGAAGTGATTAGAATTGGCGGCTCACATGTTTTGACATTCGCAGAGACAAATCAAGAGTATTGGGTGGGGACAGAGCATGGCCTTTATTTGTACTCATTTTTTTCAGGTGAGGTCACCGAAGTCGCGCCTGCAAGCTTTCTTGAGTTAGAGTTAGATAACACGAAGATTTATTCGTTGTTGAGCGACAATATGGGAGGGATGTGGATTGCGACTAACCAAGGTATTCGTTATTACTCGCTATTTAGTAAAAAATTTGAACGAGTGACCTTTAGTAGTTATGACTCACACACCCTATCAGGACGAATTCGGCAAACTATTGAAGGTCCTGATGGTGCGCTTTGGTTTGCTGATGACCGAAAGATTTATCGTTCAGGAAAGAGTGGGATTAACCAAGTCTTAGAGTTGGAGTCGCAGATCAATGAATTTGCGTTTCAAAACGGCATGCTTTGGCTTGCAACCTCAAAAGGGCTGGAAATATTTGAGCTAAATGGTCTCAACAAGATTACATTTCCTTATTTACAGGTTATGGCTGGACATGCCGTAGAGCATGTGACCGTTGATGGTGATGACCGTCTTTGGGTATCAAGCGGATACCATCTTTACAATGTTGATACTGCTGCACAAAGCGTACGAAACTTTGGAAGTGAGTGGCTAGTAAGTCAGTATTTGCCTGCTAAGGTTACGCGCCTATATGATACTGAAGACGCCCTATTAATAGGCACCGATCATGGCGTATACCAATACAGTAATGACAACATCCAGTTTATCCGTTTTTCAGAAAAGTTTGGTGAATCATTAGACATGACCACGGCGGTTGATGGCAGCCAGTGGTTTGCTTCATCTTATGGTGTGTTTAAAACTGATACACGAAGCGATGAAAAACGTGTTGTTGAAATGAGTGAGCCCAACGCCAGACCTGCTTGCTTGATCAGAGACAGGCAAGGTGTATGGTTAGCTTCCTCTGTCGGTTTAAGCTATTACCACCTTTCGGGTGAGTTAGTGAAACATTACTCATCGTCATCAGGCTTAATGAACAATGAGTTCCTCCCTGGTATTTGTAGCGTTATACAGCAGACAGAAATTGGTGAGCGAGAGCTTGTTCTGGGGTCGAAGTACGGACTCGTAAAAGCAGAAGCATCCAAGCTGCTTGTATCTAATCCCCCAGAGTCTAAGTTTATTGTTAGCCAAGTAGTGCTTGAAAATGAAGTTCTGCAAGTTGGTAGTGCCGATCTGAATGGGCTCACACTGCCATATGGATCTTCGCTGAGTTTTTTATTCGGTGTGATGCCAAAACCAGACAGTCAAAATTTGTACTATCGATTGAACAACGATGACCCATGGCAAACGTTAGAGGGGGGCCAACTGACACTCGAGCACCTTAGTTCCGGTGAATATCACTTGCAGGTCAGTAATGAGTCTCAAGTTGCCACTGGAGTCGTTGGTTTAGAATCTCACTTTATCGTCCTTCATCCTTGGTATCTATCGCGATTTGCTATTTTAGGCTTTGTCGTAGCTAGTATTGCGGTCGTCGCATTACTTGTTTTCTGGCGCTCTCGCTACGTTGTACAGGCTAACCGTGATCTAGCAGCTCAAGTGACTCTCAAAACGAATCAGTTAAGACATCAAAGTAGAGTGTTGCTTACGAGCAACCAGCAATTACGTAAACAGATTCAAGTTAGAAACCTACTCGTAGACCATGTAGCTCTATCCATAAAATCAAGCGTCGACTTTATTGTGGCGAAACTACCTATGCCTCTGGATACTGCGACAGAGGATCATTTGGCTAAAACGAATTGGCAGTTAAATGAACTCAAAAGTGTTCCAAGTGATGTAAGTGGTGGGAGTCAGAACTACAACTTGAGTCAGATAACTCAGTCAGTGGTTGATGTATGGCAAGATGACTTTGCAAAAGCGGGTATTTTGGTAGAGCTAGAAGATGAGAGCAAGCAGAGCCGGGTTGCTCTGGAAAGTTTTAATCTTGATGTTATTTTCAATAGCATTTTTGCCAATATCATCAAGCGCTCTTTCCGAGGTCAAACGGTTAGAATTATGCTAGAAGAGGGACATGATATTGTGTCATTGAGCTTTCTTGATTACGGGACGCAATTACCTAATAAAGTCTCGACTGGGCTTCCATCTAACTTAAATCACTCTGAGTTGAGTATTGACCACCTTGCCCAACTAGTGACAACGAGTGGTGGTTATTTGGCTGTCTTCTCTTCTGATGCTCAAAACAAAGTCGAGATTACATGGCCATCTGCGAAGGAAAGGAGTTATCTGGATGAACCGCAGCAAGAACTCAATCCTGTAACTATTGCAGAAGATCAAGTCACACCAGAGAAAGAGTGGTTGCAAAAAGTCTATCAATTAGTGGCAGAGCATTACCATGATCCTGAATTTGGCACTGCGTCAGCCGCTAAAATGCTGTATATGTCTGAACGCTCTTTACAGAGACGTTTTAAATCTGCCTCGTCAAGAACGTTAAAAGACTATGTCACAGAGGTTCGTTTGGAAACGGCGTGTGAAAAGTTATTGGCGGGTGAGAAAATCAGTGAAGTCGCCTTTAACTGTGGCTTTAATGATCCATCTTACTTTAGCCAAAAGTTTAAGCTGCATTTTGGTTTGCCCCCTTCCAAGTTTGCTTTGACTCAAGAAAGCCAAGAAATTAACTAGAAAACCTTCATTATACGCTCCCTAATTAATAGTTAAGATGCTGGGGAGCTGCATACAGTGCTCTATTATTGCTGCAGTTGCTAACGCAGTAAGTTTCATTGTTTCTTCATCACATCTAGCCTACAAATCCATTCTCAACACGTAAGCACGATCACGTTCTATCTGTTAGTCGCGATGTTCATAGCAATAAGCATAAATGGCTTCAAGAGAATGATTTACTGATAGTTGCAACAAATAAATGACAGTTGTATTGCTGTATCAAAAGAGCGTTGTTCATTTGGGGGAGTGATGGCATGCGACATTCGTGAAAACGAAAACTGTGTTGAAAAGATGGATAAGGTAAAGAAGTTTTGAAAGAGGTGAAAAAAATATCGTGGTATAGCCGGGGGGACTATACCACGGGTGTCAAGGACACCTTCGCTTGCTGCCGGAGTGACATGTTGCCATGCCACCTCTGGAATTTATTAGAGAGGTTGCCCTCTCGATGGAGTAACTATACGAGAGGTTACTTATTTTTCTTATAAAAATAACGCCATGTTTATATGAGAAAAGCGACAACGTTTTGTTTTTTAATTAACCCACTGTTTTAATTTGCATTTTTTGTTTTCTATCTTGGTTTGTGACATTTTTGTTTCGTTAGGTGTCATTTTTAATTGTTAATTTTGACGTAAATAACGAGAGGAAATTTACGAAGTTAACGTTTGAAAGCGTGAAAACATTTACGGAATCTTTGATTTCACACAAGGATTGAAGGGGTATAGGGGAGTAATATTGGCAACCTAAACTTATTAAATAATAATATTTCTCATTAGCAATACTCTTAAGGGCCACTATGAAGTTATCAGAGATTAATCCTGGCGATACGGTGACGATTCGGTTGTTAGATGGTCTTTCATCAGATATCAGAAAGAAACTCATGGTAATGGGGCTGCTTCCCAATACAGAAGTCAAAGTGATTCGACGTGCGCCAATGGGCGATCCTTTACAAGTCGAAGTCCGTGGTGTGTCTGTCGCATTGCGAGAAACAATTGCTCAGAAAATTGAAGTGGAGCGAGTGTAATGCAATATCAAGTGCTAACCGTAGGTAACCCTAATAGTGGTAAAACGACGCTATTTAATGGTTTAACTGGCGCAAAACAGCAAGTTGGTAACTGGGCAGGCGTCACGGTTGAAAAGAAAACGGGACAATTCAAGCATGCTGGGGATGAGTTTTTGCTCACTGACCTTCCGGGTATTTACTCATTAGACAGTGGTAATGATAGTAATAGTATTGATGAATCCATCGCATCGCGTGCGGTTCTAACTCATCCTGCTGATCTCATTATTAACGTGGTGGATGCTACAAGTTTAGAGCGCAGCTTATATATGACGCTGCAACTTCGCGAACTTGGTCGCCCTATGATTGTTGTCCTCAACAAGATGGATGCGCTAAAGCGTGAACGTCAGATGATTAACGTTGCAGAGCTTGAGAAAACGTTAGGTTGTCCGGTTGTCAGTTTATCTGCAACCAATAAAACTCAAGTGGCAGAGTTTAAAGAAAAGCTTCATAAATCCATCGTTCAAGGAGTGCCACTTAAGGAATTGTCTTTGCATTACGGTGAGAAGATGGAGTCGGCAATTCAAACGGTTTCCGCACTTTTTAACGACCAAACCGTCGCTCATCGTGCACTAGCGATTCGTGCGCTTGAAAAAGACACAATGGTGCTCAATAGTCTTTCTGATATTGATAGAAGCAAAGTATTGGAAGTCATTACGACGTTAGATTTGGATATCGATTTGCATGTCGCGGATACTAAGTACACGCATCTGCATGAACAGTGTAAAAAAGTTCGCCGAAGCGAAGGCAAGTTAAGTCGTAGTGTGACTGAAAGACTCGACCAGTTTATTTTGAACAAGTGGATTGGAATTCCTTTCTTCTTTGTTGTTATGTACCTGATGTTTATGTTCTCGATTAACATCGGTAGTGCATTTATCGACTTTTTTGACATTGGTGTGGGCGCATTGTTGGTTGATGGTGGTCACCACTTGTTAGACGGTCATTTGCCTGTGTGGTTAGTGACGGTTCTTGCTGATGGTATCGGTGGTGGTATCCAGACGGTTGCAACCTTCATTCCGGTTATCGCGTGTTTGTACCTGTTCCTAGCGGTACTTGAGAGCTCAGGTTACATGGCTCGCGCAGCATTCGTACTAGATAAAGTGATGCAGAAGATCGGTCTACCGGGCAAAGCATTTGTACCGTTGGTTCTTGGTTTTGGCTGTAACGTACCGTCAATCATGGCAACTCGTACTCTAGACCAAGAACGTGAGCGTAAACTGGCTGCCTCTATGGCACCATTTATGTCATGTGGTGCTCGTCTGCCTGTATACGCGCTATTCGCTGCGGCATTCTTCCCAGGTTCTGGCCAGAACATTGTATTCGCACTTTACCTACTTGGTATTGTGGCAGCGATCTTCACAGGTCTTTTCCTTAAGCACACGCTTTACCCAGGTAGCAGCGATAGCCTATTAATGGAAATGCCAGATTACGAGCTTCCGACGCTACAAAACGTGGTGATCAAAACTTGGCAAAAGCTAAAGCGCTTTGTACTTGGTGCAGGTAAAACCATCGTTATCGTTGTTGCTATTCTGAGTTTCTTCAACTCATTGGGGACTGATGGCAGTTTTGGTAACGAAGACAGCGAAAACTCTGTGCTTTCTAAAGCAGCGCAAGTTGTGACTCCAGTATTCTCACCAATCGGTGTTCAAGAAGACAACTGGCCAGCGACCGTAGGTATCATTACTGGTATCTTCGCAAAAGAGGCGGTAGTTGGTACGCTGAACAGTCTATACACTACGCCAAGAGACGGTGAAGACACAGAATTTGATCTAATGGGCAGCCTAGAAGAGGCAGTAATGAGTATCCCTGAAAACCTAGCCGGTTTGAGCTACTCAGATCCACTAGGTATTGAAGTGGGTGACTTAACTGACTCAAATGCCGTTGCAGAAGAGCAAGAAGTCGATGCTTCTATCTTCGGTAACATCAAATCGCAGTTTGCTTCTGGTAATGCCGCATTTGCTTACCTAATCTTTATCCTACTGTACACACCTTGTGTGGCGGCGATGGGGGCTTACGTACGTGAGTTTGGTCATAAGTTCGCACGCTTTATCGCGGTTTGGACAATGGGCTTGGCTTACCTATGTGCGACGTTCTACAACCAATTGACGCATTTCGCAGATAGCCCAGTGACAAGTGGCATTTGGATGGCAGTGATCGTAGCTATCTTCTTTGGCACATACCGTGTGTTCAAACGAGTTGGTAAGAAACAAAACGGTGCATTAGAGGCGCAAGTAGCATGATTTTAAAAGAGCTTTATCAATACATTGCAGACAAAGGAACCGTTTCCCAGTCAGATCTGGCTAAGCAGTTTGGGATGAGTGAAGATGGTGCTGACGCGATGTTAAGTGTGTGGATTAAGAAGGGCAAAATTAGCCGCCTAGTTGACACCAATAAAGCTCATGACGTGACTCGAGTTCGCTACTCAGTGACTAAACAAGATGGTTTGTCTCTGACAGTCACCATGTAGCGACTATCAAAATTAGTCACCTAAAAATTATCACGTAAAAACGACAAAGCCGCATCAGCAATGATGCGGCTTTTATTTTGCTGGTTATTGTTTGTGAATACAGCGAAATTAATGTTCTTCAGAGTGTTTAGTCGCGCCTAACCCTAGGAACTTTAAACCAAGACTTAAAACTAAAATCGAAATAGGTAATGTTAAGATCGTCCAATCTAAGCTGTCGAAGTTAATCAGCACGAGCTCTAAGAACTTCACAAACAAGATCACGATGATGACTTCAGCCAAAATGTTTTTTAGATGACCGATGTTTGGGGTTCTGATCCAATGCAAAACCGACTGCTCTTGTGTTTTCGCTTTAGCTTTGTTGGAAATAAATAGTGTGTAGATGCCGTGAGCAAAGATGAACAAAACTAGTGCGACAAGAAACGTATCCAGTGACTTGATCAAATAAGCGATCGCGATGTCTGCTTTATCTAAATGTGCGAGTGCTTCTGGAGGTGTTTGATTGAGAATGAAGACCGCAAATGCCGAATAGGTTTTTGCTGCACCCATAAGAAAAAGCAAGAATGAAGCAGCCATAGAACAGATAATGGCGATCCAGCTGACGTATCGGAATGTGTTGAAGACTTGTTTCATGATGACCCTCTCTAACTGAGCTGGTAGTCTAAACAAGTTTTATTTTAGTGATAATCCCAGAAAAATGAGAAAGATTGTTACAAATACGTATTAATCTTTCTCTGTCTATTTCAGCCGTATTCAAAGGCGAATTATTTTCGCTTACAGTGCTTATGCTTTTTGGAAAATAGAGCTCAGTGATAACACGTTCTTAATACGACCAAGCAATTCGTTTTGCTCTTCTTCTGTACGGAATTCACCTTTGGTGTTCCCCCAAACCGGTCCCGGCCATGCTACGTCATCTTTGAAGCGAGCAATATGGTGAATGTGCAGCTGTGGCACCATATTACCTAGCGCACCAAGGTTTAGCTTGTCTGGACGGAATGTTGCTTCCAGTGCTTGGCTTACCGCTTGAGACTCTAGCAAAAACTGTTGCTGTTCTTGCATTGGCAAGTGGTGAAGCTCTTTTAGGTTTGCACGTTTAGGGACCAAGATAACCCATGGCACGGCGTTATCTTTATGCAGAAGCGCCACACACAGTGGGAAGTGGCCGATAACGGTGGTGTCTTTTGCCAGTTGAGGGTGCAGTTCAAAACTCATTATGTTGTCCGATTTGAATTGAATGACATCAGTATACGCCAGATAAAACAAAAGGTTGACGCTTTCACGTCAACCTTTGTCATCATTTAGCTTGTGCTACTTAAGCTACCTACGTAAAAGCGGATTACATACGCTCTAGAGTATCAATACCTAGTAGAGACAGACCTTGCTTGATGGTCTTCGCTGTTAGCGCAGCTAGTTTCAGACGGCTTTGTTTCACAGCTTCGTCTTCAGCAACTAGGATAGGGCACGCTTCGTAGAAACTAGAGAACTGACCTGCTAGTTCGAATAGGTAGCTACACATGATGTGCGGTTGGCCTTCGCGAGCGACAGATTGAACCGCTTCTTCGAACTGCATAAGTTTAGCAATAAGTGCTTTCTCTTTCTCATCAGTGATTTTGATGTCGCCTTGGAGAGCGTCCATAGCAACACCAGCTTTAGCGAAAATAGAAGCTACGCGAGTGTATGCATATTGCATGTATGGTGCTGTGTTACCTTCAAACGCTAACATGTTGTCCCAATCGAACACGTAGTCAGTCGTACGGTGTTTAGATAAGTCAGAGTATTTAACCGCTGCCATTGCAACTGTTTTAGAGATCTTCTCTTTTTCTTCCGCATCCAGTTCAGGGTTTTTAGATTCGATCAGTTGTGCTGCACGAACTTCTGCTTCATCTAGAAGGTCGGCAAGACGAACGGTACCACCCGCACGAGTCTTGAATGGCTTACCATCTTTACCAAGCATCATGCCGAACGCGTGGTGCTCAAGAGATACTGACTCAGGTACGTAGCCTGCTTTACGAACAATTGTCCAAGCTTGCATTAGGTGCTGGTGTTGACGTGAGTCGATGAAGTAAAGCACACGGTCTGCGCTTAGCTCTTCATAACGATATTTTGCACATGCGATGTCTGTTGTTGTGTATAGGAAACCGCCATCGCGTTTTTGAACGATAACGCCCATTGGTTCGCCATCTTTGTTCTTGTATTCATCTAGGAATACAACTTGCGCGCCATCATCTTCAACGGCAAGACCTTGTTCTTTTAGGTCTGCAACGATCTTAGGAAGCATGTCGTTGTACATGCTCTCGCCCATCACGTCGTCACGAGTCAGTGACACGTTTAGACGGTCGTAGTTGCGCTGGTTTTGGATCATGGTTACATCAACGAGTTTTTTCCACATTTCTGCACAGTACTCGTCACCGCTTTGCAGTTTCACAACGTAGTTTCGCGCCTTTACTGCGAAGTCTTCATCTTCATCGTACAGCTTTTTCGATTCGCGGTAGAAGCCTTCAAGGTCCGCAAGCTCCATAGAAACTTCGCCAGACTCTTGTTGTACACGTTCAAGGTTTGCGATAAGCATACCGAACTGAGTACCCCAGTCGCCGATGTGGTTCGCACGGATCACTTTGTGACCTAGGAACTCAAGAGTACGTACCACCGCATCACCGATGATGGTTGAACGTAGGTGACCAACGTGCATTTCTTTAGCTACGTTTGGTGCAGAGTAGTCAGCAACGATAGTTTGAGCTTCGTCTGCTGCAACGCCAAGACGTGAGTCAGCCAGTGCTGCTTCCGCTTGTTTTGCTAGGAACTCTTCGCTTAGGAAAATGTTGATGAAACCAGGACCAGCGATTTCTGTCTTGCTTGCAATACCATCTAGGTCTAGAACATCCAGTACTTTCTGTGCAAATTCTCGTGGGTTAGTACCCAGTTTTTTAGCAACGCCCATTACGCCGTTTGCTTGGTAGTCACCAAATTGTGGCTTTGCTGATTGGCGTACTGCCGCAGGACTGCCTGCAGGTGCGCCAGCGGCTTCTAGAGCCTGAGATACTTTGTCATTAATAAGTGCTTGGATATTCACACGCGTTTCCTTCAATTCAAGGACGAAGAACTCGGCGAAGTAAGTGCCGAGTTCTGTTGGAGTTCACAAAAATGGGGCTAATGATAACAACTTTATTGCTTTTCATACAGAGAGGAATTGGGGAAATTTATACTTTTTCGATTGAATGGAAATGTGGTTTGGTTTGCGTTTACTATTGCGCTCAGAGTAATGAGATAAATCGCCCCAAAAGAGAACCACAATGACGACTCAACTAGTTGAAAAACGCCTAGCGCCTAAATTGATGATCCAAGATCTGGATGCATTTATGGCGAAGATTGAAGAGCTTGCATCCCTGTTAAAACTGGATCTGAGCTTTGCTCAAGCTGACCATATTGCGCTGCGAATTAATGATACTGAAACAGCAAAAGCCGCGCATGAAGCATGGAATCAATACGGTAAGGTGATTTCACAAGCGAAAATCAACGGTCGCCCAATTATTGTTATTGAGTTCGATAAAGCGTTGGAAAGTCGTGGCTGGAAGATTGAGTGTCTGGAGCTGCCATACCCTGCGGAAGGCAAAATCTACCCAACTGAAAGCTGGGAACATGTGGAGTTTGTGATTCCGTCTCATGCCGAAACCGCAGATGAGTTTCTTGCTGATTTGAGACACACTTATCCAGCGTTTGGCGCACGCTTTAATGAGTTAGAAGAGCTGGGTGTGAAGATCAAACTGTCGAGCCCGAAAGGGGATGGCGAACGCTTGAATAACCCAACAGTGGCGTTTAAGTACCAAGGCATTTGTATCAAACTGCACCCGCATTCACTTAAGCGTATTGTGGAGTCTGAGCAGGCGTAAAACGCTAGGGTGAGAATTGCTGAGTTGCGATAGGCAAAAAGGGAGCCGAGGCTCCCTTTCGTAAGCGAATCACTATTTAGCCAGTGACTTGCTTTTTGGGTTGGTAATGGAAAGTTTTTTGCCTTTCAACTCTTCATCTAAAGGCAGTGTAAAAGTTTTGGCAAACGGCATTCGTTTACAATGATCCGCCTTGTCTCTAACGATAGTAATAAGAGCTTCTGTCTGTGAGCTTTGCTCTATTTTTAGGCTAAAATCATCGTTCTTACTGCAGCCGTTAGACTCTGTGATAAATGAAATTTGACTCTCACTTGTCCTATAAGTCTCTACCATCATTGCTTGGTGCTCAGACGTCTGGTTTGTTTGCAGTCCTGCGTTTGCTGAACATGCAGTTAAACTGATAGTGCCCAAACCAAGTAGGAATATCTTGAGTCTATGTTTCATCTCGTTACCTTTTTTTGCGTCGTACGAATGAACCTGCAGCCATTAACACCAGTAGGCCAATAGATAAACTGCCGCCTGAACTAGACTTTTTATTAACGTCGTTACCAGCATCGCCCGTATTATCTGTGCTGACTGACATATTTATGTTGCGAACAAATGCTTGCGCGCTGTAAATGCCACTTGAAAACGGGTGTTGGACGTATTCAAACGTTATCGTATTAGATGCTTTGTAAAGATCGATCTGGATCTCTTTATAATCGAGGAGTTGGTTGGTGCTATCGTAAATTTCACCATTAACTAAGATGAACAAGTAATCAAAACCATCGGACATTACTTTGAGATCCATGGTAAGTTTGCCCTTCGGAAGATCGGTCAAAACCAGCTCAGATACACCAGGATAAGCTCCCATATCCGCTGATTGCAGTTCACCATTTTCAGCCGTCCAAGCGTTTTGACCGGTATAAACATTTGCGTCTGCTAGCGGAATGGCATTACGCACTGATCTGCTTGCTTTATCTACACCTGAATACTCGAAAGTTGTTGTGAGTCTGGACAGTTTCGGATGATCGGTAAAGAGCTCTATCGTTGTTTCTGATCCCGAATAGCTAGGTTGGTAGCCGACGGTAATTTGACAGCTTTGCGAAGGCTTTAAGGTACCAGTACAAGTGCTTTTCTCGATGGTACTTCCGTATGATATTGTGCTTTGGTAGATGTTGAATGGGATAGTATCGTCATTACGAATAGTAAAGGTCTCTTGCTGCGCTTTTCGCTCAACGAAACGAAGATCTCGGTACTTAGTGAAGCTGATAGTATTGCGATGGCTATCTATCCATCCATTGTGTTGAAAATGAGCGACGTTGGCGTAAACACCATAAGCGTTTGGTTGAGCACATCCATCCCCCCAGCTGACCACGCCTAGCAATTTGTTGATACCGTTATCATCAACGATGAGTGGACCGCCGCTATCTCCTTGGCAGCTATCTTTACCTCCCCAATAGTATCCGGCGCAAATACCGTCATCTGATACATTAGAGTAGTTTCCTGGTAGGTTTTGGCAGGTAGCTCGATCTACGTATTCCAAATCTACTTGTTGTAAAACGGTTGGGTATATTCGGTCTGTCGTGGACGTATTTCCCCATCCAGCCACGTGCAACTTGTCTCCTACGCGTACGCTATCTAAAAGTTCTGGCGTTGCCAGGTCAATAGTTGCGCTATCGATATTGCGTTCTAATTCAATAAGAGCGATGTCATTGTTCGTTGTTATGTTGTTATATTCATCATGTGAATAGATATTTTTAATGGCGATGCGCTGTGCTTGAGACTCTCTGTTTTTGTCATAAAGACCAAGAACGATATCCAGATCGTCCGCATTAAGACCTTCCACACAGTGCGCAGCAGTTAATACGTATTTTCCACCTAGGAAACTGCCACCACAAAAGTGACCAATAGATGTAGGTTGTCCTTTACGTACCAGTGAAGCAATAAATTTCCAGTCGGAAGTGTTGGCAGGTTCGCCGCCGATAATGCGAGTGGATACATCATTCTGAACAGGCTCAAGAGTATCTGCGATTGTGGTTGCTGGTAAAGTCAGCCCAATCAGAAAAGCCACTAACGTTTTTTTCATTTTAATTCCGTAATATTAACGTGGTTTATTATAAGGAGGGCAAATGATAAACGGAATCATTCTCTCAGTAAATAGTTGTGGAGAAATGAAAAATTATAACGTATCGGTTTAACTTTGATGGTTAGAATTGGAGGGGGGATCTTCTGAAAAGATGAAACCCGCCAAGTTGGACGGGTTTCACTATCGTTGTAACTAGTACGGAGGGATTACAGGATCACTGTCTTATTCCCATAAACAAAGACGTGGTCATTGATCACTTTATTCAAAGCCTTACTCAATACGTTCTTCTCTACATCGCGTCCCGCTTGCGCCATATCTTGGGCATTGAATGTATGGTCGACAGGAATTACGTCTTGCTTGATGATCGGCCCTTCATCTAAATCATTAGTCACGAAGTGTGCTGTTGCACCGATGATTTTCACACCGCGATCGTAAGCTTGTTGATATGGCTTCGCGCCAATAAAAGCAGGTAAGAAGCTGTGATGAATATTAATGATTTTGTGGTGATATTTCTCAACAAACGTCGGCGTTAATACGCGCATGTATTTAGCTAGCACCAAAAAGTCAGCATCGTATTGATCGATCACTTCTAGCATCTTCTGCTCGTGTTCTTCACGGCTAAGGTTTTCATGGGTCACATGGTGGTAAGGAATGTCGAAGCGTTCAGTGAGAGTTTGCAGTTTGTCGTAATTCCCCACCACAGCGGCGATCTCAACATCTAGGCTTCCATCGTAGGTTTTCATCAGAATATCGCCTAAACAATGCGCTTCTTTTGTGACGAGAATGACGATGCGCTTACGGCGAGAGCCAACCAATTTACGCTTAGCACCTTGCGGGAGAGCTTGGTCCAAGTCGGCAAGAAACGTTTGATCGTTGAAGTACCCCTCCAACTCCGTTCTCATGAAAAAGTGGCCACTGGTATTATCAACAAATTCGTTATTGTGAACGATGTTGAGTTGGTGCTTGTAACAGATATTAGTAATTTTCGAGATGAGACCCGGGGCGTCAGAACAGTGGGTCAACAGTGTTTTCTTTTCCATAAATCAGGTACTTCCATGCATTAATATTTTAGCGTACGAATTTGTTATTATTCCCTGGCGGGTGTAACTGTACTGCCATGTTTCACCATAAATAATCTATTCTTACGTTGGTTTCAACAAAATATCCGCGTGTCGCCGCAAGCTGGTCAGATTGTGGGCTGATGTCACTCCTATTCCTCTGATATACTCTCGATAATTTTTCAAACTCAATACCAAGCATGATCGCAAAAACTTTTTCCTCTGATGGCGCGTTAGGTAAGGCCATTCCTGGCTTTCAAGCTCGTCAGCCACAAATCGATATGGCGGAAGCCGTCAGCAGTGCGATCAAAGATCAAACCCAGTTGGTGGTGGAGGCAGGAACCGGAACCGGTAAGACCTTCGCCTACTTAGTCCCTGCGCTGTTAAGCGGTAAAAAAGTGATCATCAGTACAGGCTCGAAAAACTTGCAAGAGCAGTTGTACCATCGTGACTTACCGCTCATGGTCAATGCGCTTGGTTTTTATGGCCAAGTGGCGTTATTAAAAGGGCGTTCTAATTATCTGTGTTTGGATCGTTTGAGCCGCCAAATGGTCGAAAGCCACACTAATGAATCTGACCCGACGTTATTAACTCAACTGGTTAAAGTGCGTGCTTGGTCATCAGAAACCAAAACAGGTGACCTTGGTGATTGTGATGATCTGCCAGAAGACAGCATGATCATTCCGACTATCACCTCAACCAATGATAACTGTTTAGGTAAAGAATGTCCGAGCTACACTGATTGCTTTGTATTGAAAGCGCGTAAGCGAGCCATGGATTCCGACATTGTTGTAGTGAACCATCACTTGTTTCTTGCTGATTTAGCGATCAAAGAAACAGGATTCGGTGAACTGATTCCAGAAGCCGATGTGTTTATTTTTGATGAAGCTCATCAGTTGCCAGATATTGCGAGCGAATATTTCGGCCAGTCAGTTTCAAGCCGCCAAATTCACGATCTTGCCAAAGACATTGAAATAGCCTATCGCACCGAAGCCAAAGATATGCGTCAATTGCAAAAAGTGGGCGACAAACTCATGCAAAGCGCAATGGACATGCGGATTGTATTGGGTGAGCCAGGCTTTCGTGGCAACTGGCGTGAGGCGTTGCAATCAGGTTCTATTAAGCGAGAATTATTGCGCTTAACTGACAGCCTCGAATTGGCGATTGATGTACTCAAAATAGCCTTAGGGCGCAGTCAATTACTGGATACCGCCTTTGAACGAGCAAATTTGATCAAAGGCCGTATCGACCGGGTATGTGATGTCGATATTACCGGTTACTCATACTGGTACGATACCTCGCCTCGTCATTTCGCTCTGCACATTACGCCTCTTTCTGTCGCGGACAAGTTCCATGAGCAAATAGAGATTAAACAAGGCGCTTGGATTTTCACGTCAGCAACCCTAGCCGTATCGGGCGATTTCAAGCACTTTACTGAGCGCCTTGGCCTCAAGCCTACAAAGCAATTTTCTCTGCCGTCCCCCTTTGATTATCAAAAGCAAGCGCGCCTTTGTGTGCCAAGGTATTTGCCAGAGCCAAACAGTAACGGCTTAGCGGATAAGTTAGTCCGAATGCTTGCTCCGGTGATTGAAGAAAATGATGGTCGCTGCTTCTTTTTATGTACCTCGCACAGCATGATGCGTGAACTAGGTGAGAAGTTCCGAGAAGTACTTGAGCTGCCTGTGTTAATGCAAGGGGAGATGAGTAAGCAGAAAACCTTGGCGGAGTTTATGGAACTGGGTAACGCTTTACTCGTGGCGACGGGCGCTTTCTGGGAAGGGATTGATGTTAGAGGTGATGCGCTGAGCTGTGTTATTATCGACAAATTACCGTTTACCGCCCCTGACGATCCGTTACTCAAAGCCCGTATCGAGGATTGTCGATTACGTGGCGGTGAACCATTTGCTGAAGTACAAATCCCGGATGCAGTGATTACGTTAAAGCAGGGAGTCGGGCGATTAATTCGAGATCAGAAGGATCACGGTGCGTTGATCATTTGTGATAATCGCCTCGTCACGCGAGACTATGGTGGTATTTTCCTCGGAAGTCTACCACCTATCCCAAGGACGCGAGACTTAGATGGAATCAAAGCATTCCTGAAAGCAGAACAATCTGTCACAGACGCAAGTGCTGAGGCATAACCCAATAAATGAGAGTTGTAGAGAGTTAAATGAGCGCAAAAATTCTTGCTATCGATACAGCGACTGAAAACTGTTCAGTTGCGTTGTTGGCTAATGATCAAGTGATTTCACGTAGCGCGGTTGCACCACGCGATCACACCAAAAAAGTACTGCCAATGGTTGATGAAGTACTCAAAGAAGCTGGCCTGACTCTACAAGAGCTGGATGCGTTAGCGTTTGGACGTGGTCCAGGTAGCTTTACTGGCGTTCGTATCGGTATTGGTATCGCACAAGGTTTGGCGTTCGGTGCTGACTTACCTATGATCGGCGTTTCAACGCTGGCTGCAATGGCTCAAGGTAGCTATCGCTTACATGGTGTGACCGATGTCGCTGTGGCTATTGACGCACGTATGGGTGAAGTTTACTGGGCACGTTACACTCGCCAAGCAAACGGTGAGTGGGCAGAGATGGATGCAGAGTGCGTAATTCCACCAGCACGTCTCGTTGAAGAAGCACAAGCAGACGACAAAACGTGGACGACAGCAGGTACTGGTTGGGATGCTTACCAAGAAGTATTAGCAGACCTACCGTTTAATTTGACGCATAGTGACGTTCTGTACCCTGATTCACAAGACATCGTGATTCTTGCTGAACAAGAATTTAAAAAGGGTAATACCGTGCCGGTCGAAGATTCGAGCCCTGTTTATTTACGTGATAATGTGACATGGAAAAAACTTCCTGGTCGCGAATAGTCCGTTTTTCATTAACCTGACAAAAAGCAGGGCGTTTGCCCTGTATTTTTATGGAGTGCTATGGCGTCGATTAATGGCTTGCCTCCTTCTTTGATTCCCGGTGCAAATCGCACTCATAAAGCCAGTCAAAAGAAGCAGGTAAATAAATCACAAACAAAGCAGCCTGTAGGTCAGCCTTCAAAGGTTGCTAACGCCGTGGCGCACTCCATAAAACACGTGGATGAGTCCCAAATTCACCGAGCTCAAGTGCAATATGACCTTCCTGAAGGGGGCGCACGTAAAGCAATGGAGCAGTACATGGATGTCATGAATCGAGCTAAAAAAGAGGAACTGGCTCAATTACTTGGTGTCGATATTTACGTGTGAGATCTCCCCAGCTTGGGGTTACTAATATTGAAAGGTGGTTTATGAAGGTTTTTGGACGGTTTTTTCTCGCATTATTTGCTACGGTTGGTTTGTCTGCGTGTAGCTCTTTGCCAGAGGAGCTAAATGCAAGCACAGAATTGGTCGTTACAGACTATAAAGCGTTTGCTGAGTCTCAGGGGCAAGTGAGTGAAGATGTTCGCCTTGGTGGAATCATCGCTAAAGTGGATAACTTTAAAGATAAAACGCGTCTAGAGATTGTAAACCTTCCTATCAGTAAGTCTGGTAAACCTGATATTGATGAAGAGCCTACGGGGCGTTTTGTCGCCTATTTTGATGGCTATTTAGAGCCTGTCGCCTTTAGTGAAGGCCGTTTGGTGACGGTTGTAGGCAAAGGAGCAGGGGAAGAAGAAGGAAAGATCGGTGAGCACGGTTACATCTTCCCAGTAATTAAGGGGGAAGGGTACCGTTTATGGAAAATTGAAGAACGTGTACGCATGTATGACTCGCCAACCTACTTTTACCCATGTTACTCGATTAACTGCCGCATGTGGCGTAATGATTTCCCGCAAGACGGTAAAGTGATAAAACAGGTCAAATAATCTGCGATGCATGAGCGTCAATTCGAGCTTCCTGCCGGCAAAATGGCAGCCCTTGAGATAGGGAACGAGAAAACGGCTGACTTGTCAGTCGTTTTTCTTCATGGGTGGTTAGATAATGCGGGCAGCTTTAAAGCGCTCATGGAGCAGTTGAATCAACTTAATCCTCACTTACACCTCCTCGCCATCGATCATTTTGGTCACGGTTTATCGAGTCATAAATCTCACGATAATTATTACCCCTTTCACGACTATATTGCCGATTTGTATCAGTTTTTGGACGAATTATCACCAAACAGACTGATATTAGTAGGGCATTCACTTGGTGCTTTAATCGCAAGTTGCTATAGTGCAGCGTTTCCAGAGCAGGTCGAAGCTCTTGTGCAAATTGAGGGAGCAGGACCTCTTCATGAGGATCCTACTAACAGTTTGCCTCGTCTTCGCGATGGCGTTTTAAGTCGAATAAGACAGCAAAACAAGCCAGAGCGAGCCATTGCCTCCTTCGATCTGGCGTTAAAATTACGCATGCAAGCCAACCAATTAACCGCTGAGCAACTTCTACCGATAGTCGAGCGTGGAACAGAGCAGCGAGGAGATAAATGGTATTGGCGGCATGACGCCAAGTTAAAATGTGCGTCGCTTTACCGAATGGCGCAAGCGCATGCTAACTCGATTACCAGCCAAATACGTTGTCCTCATTTGATTGTATTAGGCGATCAAGGATTTCAGAATTTACCATCTAACCAAGCTGATTGGGGAGAGAACCCACCGCAAGTGGTTTCTGTCAAGGGTGGTCATCACTGTCATTTAGAGCAAATACTCGAGGTCGCAACGCGAATTCTTGGTGTAGTTAACAAAATTTAAACAAGTGTTTGAGAGTTGCGTGCTCAAGCACGTTCGCTGTGCTGTAATAGCTTTCAAAATAAAAAGGACGCTATTTTTTAGCCAGTTATAAACGAGGAGTAACATCGTGGATAAACCATGGCTTTCACGTTATCCAAGTGACGTACCTGAAACCATTAATCCAGAGCAATATGAGTCTTTGGTAGAAATGTTTGAACAGTCTGTACAAAAATATGCAGACCAACCAGCATTCATGAACATGGGCTCGGTTATGACCTTCCGTAAATTGGAAGAGCGTAGTCGCGCATTCGCAGCGTATCTGCAAAACGAGTTAAAACTGCAAAAGGGTGACCGCGTTGCTCTGATGATGCCAAACTTACTGCAATACCCAGTAGCATTATTTGGTATTTTGCGTGCAGGTTGTATCGCCGTAAACGTTAACCCACTTTACACTCCTCGTGAACTTGAACACCAATTGAATGACTCAGGTGCGACGACGATTGTGATTGTGTCTAACTTTGCGAATACGCTAGAACAAATCGTCGATAAAACACCAGTCAAACACGTAGTGTTAACCAGTCTTGGTCAAATGCTGCCACGAGCGAAAGGTACGATTGTCGATTTTGTCGTGAAGTACGTTAAGGGCATGGTGCCTAAGTACGATTTACCTGGTGCAATCTCAATGCGTCAGGCTCTACGTAAAGGTCGTCGTCTACAATACGTTAAACCGTTTATGTCTGGGGATGACATTGCATTCCTGCAATATACGGGGGGGACGACAGGTGTCGCGAAAGGCGCGATTCTGACTCACCGCAACATGATTGCGAACGTTCTACAGGCAAAAGGCGCGTACGGACCGGTTTTATCTCCGGGGCGTGAATTAGTCGTGACAGCATTACCGCTGTATCACGTATTTGCTCTTACCGTAAACTGTCTGCTGTTTGTTGAAATGGGTGGTCGTAACTTACTTATTACCAACCCTAGAGATATTCCAGGGTTCGTGAAAGAGCTACAAAAGCATCCGTTTACTGCGATTACGGGCGTGAATACCTTATTTAATGCATTGGTCAATAATGAAGATTTCCACGAGTTGGATTTCAGTAATCTACGTTTAGCCGTTGGCGGCGGCATGGCAGTGCAGCGCTCAGTGGCAGAAAGATGGCAAAAGACCACGGGTTGCTATTTGCTCGAAGGTTACGGTCTAACAGAGTGTTCTCCGTTGGTGGCGGCATATCCGCATGATCTTGTTGAATACAATGGCTCTATTGGTCTGCCGGTACCATCAACAGAAGTTCGTATCGTGGACGAAGAAGGTAACGCTCTTGCGAATACTGAAACTGGCGAACTTCAAGTTCGTGGTCCTCAGGTTATGCAAGGTTACTGGCAACGACCTGAAGCAACGAAAGATACGATTAACGAAGACGGCTGGCTATCAACTGGCGACATCGTTAAGTTCGATGACGAAGGCTTCCTGCATATCGTTGACCGTAAGAAAGACATGATCTTAGTATCAGGCTTTAATGTTTACCCGAACGAAATCGAAGACGTTGTAGCACTTCACGGCAAAGTACTTGAAGTTGCTGCTATTGGTCAGCCGCATGAAGTGTCTGGTGAATTAGTGAAGATTTATGTCGTGAAACGCGATCCGAGCTTGACCAAAGACGAAGTGATCGCGCATTGTCGAGAACACTTAACTGGCTACAAAGTTCCGAAGTTGGTTGAGTTCCGCGAAGACTTACCTAAAACCAATGTCGGTAAGATCTTGCGTCGTGTTTTACGCGAAGAGAATGACGCTGAACTTGCGAAGAAAAGCGCATAAGCCGATTTCGTCGAGTCGAGAGATTTAAAAAATGATAGAATGCCAGCGTTTTGCTGGCATTTTTTATAGCGAGAAGTATGTGAACTATCAAATTATTACTAAAAACAAAGACCTAGAAGAGGTTTGCACTCATGCCCGAGAGGCAGACGTAGTGATGTTGGATACCGAATTCGTTCGTATTCGCACTTTCTACCCGCAGTTAGGTCTGATTCAGCTTTTCGATGGTAATCGCCTCTCGCTGATTGATCCGACTGAATTAACGGATATGACGCCGTTTGTAGCGCTATTAAAAGATACTTCTGTGCTAAAAGTGCTGCACGCATGTGGTGAAGATTTAGAAGTTTTCCAAAACGCTTTTGGTTGTACACCATTCCCTATGGTGGATACGCAGCTGATGGCCGCTTTTCTCGGTCACGGCTTATCGACAGGCTTCGCATCGCTGGTGGAAGAATATTTAGGCGTAGAGCTCGACAAAAGTGAATCACGTACCGACTGGATGGCTCGTCCACTGACACAAAAGCAATTAGATTATGCTGCCGCAGATGTTCATTACTTGTTACCGTTATACGAAAAGCTGTTTGATAAGGTGACGCAAGCAGGTTGGTGGGAAGCTGTACAGCAAGAAAGTGATTTACTCGTTTCGAAACGTATTCGCGTAACTAATGAAGAGAATGCCTACCTTGATATTAAGGGCGCTTGGCAATTAAAACCTTCTGAGCTAGCGATTTTAAAGCCATTGGCGACGTGGCGTTATCGTGAAGCAATCAAACGAGATTTAGCGCTGAACTTTATCTTCAAAGAAGGTGATCTATTAACGGTCGCTCGTCTTGGTTTAACGAACTTTAAGAAGATGGAAGCAGAAGATATTGATATCCGAGCGATTAACCGCCATGGCGCGAAGATTGCCGCGATTGTTAAGCAAGCGAAGCAAACACCTTCTGAAGAGTATCCTGCGAAAATTGAGCGTTTAATGGACTATCCGGGTTACAAGCAGGTCTTCAAAAATATGAAAGACTTGGTGAAATCGGCTTCGCAGAAGTCAGGTTTAGCCACGGAGTTCCTTGCCTCTAAAAAGCAGATCAATCAGTTGATCAGTTGGGTTTGGAAAAAAGATCGTGACCCAGAAGTATTGCCTGATTTGATGCAAGGGTGGCGTTTGGATTTACTCGGCGACAAGATGAACAAAGCATTAAAGTAATGAAAGATGAAAAAGGTTGGCCTCGATGCCAACCTTTTTCGTTCTAATTAGAGTATTCGTCTTGCGAGAGAAACTGATTACTTTTCTTCGTCTGGTAGCTTCACATTTAGCTCAAGAACTGAGATATCGTCGTCTTTGTGCTCAAATGTTAAGTCAACCATATTTGGATCAATTGCCACGTACTTGCTGATCACCTTCAAGATGTCTTCTTTTAATTGAGGCAAGTAAGACGGCGCAGGATCATTTTGGCTGCGGCGCTCTGCGACAATGATTTGCAAACGCTCTTTAGCTAGATTCGCAGAAGTTTTCTTCTGTGGACGGAAAAATTCTAATAATGACATGTCTAGCCTCCAAAGAGTCGTTTAAAGAGTCCTTTCTTCTCCTCAGTAAGGAAACGAAATTCAACCTGATTGCCTAATAAGCGATCAACGGTGTCAGAATAAGCCATACCCGCATCGGTGTTATCGTCAAAAGTGACTGGCACACCTTTGTTTGACGCGTTAAGCACGGCTTGGCTTTCTGGAATCACGCCCAGTAGTGGAATATGTAAGATCTCCTCAACGTCTTCAACGCTTAGCATTTCGCCTTGAGTGACGCGAGATGGGTTGTAGCGAGTCAGTAACAGATGCTGTTTTACTGGCTCTAGCCCTTGTTCTGCACGCAGTGACTTAGAATCTAAAATACCGAGAATGCGGTCAGAGTCACGCACAGAAGAGACTTCTGGGTTCGTTGTGACAATGGCTTCATCGGCATAGTACAAGGCCATTAACGCGCCTTGCTCGATACCTGCTGGTGAATCACAAATAATGAAATCAAAGCCCATTTCATCAAGTTCGCCGAATACGCGCTGAACACCATCTTTTGTCAGTGCGTCTTTATCACGAGTTTGAGAAGCAGGAAGAATAAATAGGTTGTCCGTGCGCTTATCTTTGATCAGCGCTTGGTTTAATGTCGCTTCGCCGTTAATGACGTTTACAAAGTCATACACGACGCGGCGCTCACAGCCCATGATTAGATCGAGGTTACGCAAACCGATGTCAAAATCGATCACCGCGGTCTTTTTTCCCTTAAGAGCTAGACCAGAGGCGATGGCTGCGCTTGAAGTGGTTTTACCAACGCCACCTTTACCAGACGTTACTACAATAATGCGTGCCATTTTTTTTCCTTTTTAGATTAAATCGCGAGAACTTCTAAATGTAATGATTCATCGGCTTTACTGATCATTACTTTCTTTTGCCAGTACTCGCTTTCAATTTGATCGCTTAACCAGTAGTCACCCGCAATGGATACCAGTTCTGCTTGTAAATCGTGGCAAATAATACGCGCTTCCTGCTGACCACTTGCTCCTGCAATCGCACGACCTCGAAGTGTGCCATGGATATGAATAGAGCCGTCAGCAATGACTTCAGCACCTGCACTGACGTGCGCCAGCACCACCAAATCACCATCTTTTGCGTAGATCTGTTGTCCTGAGCGGACAGGCGTACGAACTACTTTCGTTGGTGCCATTTTGGCAGGTGCTTGGCTTGGTGATTTGCTCGCCGACATAATGGCGAAGCCAGCTTCGGAAGCAAGGTTTTGTACACGCTTGTCTTTACAGCCCGTTACACCGACCGGAATAAAACCAGCATCTGAGATGCCTTGTTTAAGCTTAGGGAAATCAATGTCGCCTTGTACTTTTGCTATATTGATTACCAAAGGCGCGGATGCAAAAAAAGAAGGTGCTTGAGAAACTTTTTCTTGCAAAAATTCGACAGTCTTTGCGATCTCATTGTCAGAAAGGTGTAAAACTGACAATGTAAAACTGCTACCTTTAAGGTCTGGTGAATGGGTCATCGTGGACTTCTTGCCTTTATTGAAAGAGCGTTGCCTTAAACTAGGTATGTCATGTTATATTTCATCCTTTGACGCAGCAAGTTCTCTCGTGGGCAAATAGGTGAATTAATCTCAAATTTGCTATTAAGTTTGCGAGAATTTGACGTTTTCAACCTAATCCGCACTCAACGCGGCTAAATCAGCATAAAAGGCGTGTCATGCTTTGTTCTATTTATAAAAGCTCGAAAAAAGAAGGTACTTATCTCTATATTCCGAAAAAGGATGATTTTTCACAGGTTCCTGACACCTTAATGCAGATGTTCGGTAAGCCTATCGCTGTCATGACGATTAAACTTGATGGCCGTAAATTGGCACAAGTTGATATCGAAAAAGTGAAGGCTTCATTACAAAATGATGGCTTCTTTCTTCAGGTTCCACCGCCGCCGGAGAACCTATTAGAAAAGTACAAAGAACAAAAAGCCCAGCAGAAAGGCGAATAACGTCATCGTTTTTCATCTGGGATTTCTGCCTTGCTCAAGGAGGGCAATATGAAAAAAATACTGGCTACCATGCTTAGCGTTGGTATGTGTACCTCGGCTTTTGCTAGTAGCGAGGGTTTTGATGAATACTTGAATAAGCTGCGTGCTGAAGCTCGTGATAAAGGTATCTCAGAGCAGGTCATTAGTGCTGCTTTTGCTAATGTTGAGTACAAGCCCCGAGCAGTAAAAGCGGACCGAAACCAACCAGAAAAGAAACTGACATTGGATGAGTACATTCCTCGCGCGGTGCCTGAATGGAAGGTGAAGCAAGCCAGACAACTCTACAAAGAGCATTACACTGAGCTAAAGCGTATAGGCGATGAGTACGGTGTCCACCCGCGCTTTATTGTGGCACTTTGGGGAGTTGAAAGTAACTTTGGTAAGTTTACCGGCAACTTTAAAGTGATTGATGCACTATCCACAATGGCATTTGAAGGCCGTCGTGAAGAGTTTTTCCGTAAAGAGACCATGTCGGCACTTCAGATCCTCGATCAAGGCCATATTGAGCTAGAGAACTTTAAAGGCTCATGGGCTGGTGCGATGGGTCAATGCCAGTTTATGCCAAGCTCTTTCCTTCGTTTTGCTGCTGACGGCAACGGTGATGGTAAAAAAGACATATGGCAATCTGAAGCGGACGTGTTTGCATCAACCGCTAACTATTTGAGCAAGTCTGGTTGGGATGATAAATATACTTGGGGTCGCCAAGTTAAGGTTCCTAAAAATATTGATCGCAGCCTAGAAGGGCGCACGGCTGAAAAAGGCAAATACCTTCAAGAGTGGAGCCAATTAGGTATCACAAAATATGACGGTAGCCCGTTGCCAAAACTGGATGAAGACATCAAAGCATGGTTGATCATGCCGGACGACGAGAATGGTCGTACGTATCTGGTTTACAATAACTACAACGTATTGATGAAGTGGAACCGCTCTTACTACTTCGCACTTGCTGTGAGTCACTTGGCTGACCGCATTAAATACTGATCTGCCATCAAACAATTTGGCATCCAGTCTTCAATACAAGGGCTCTTCGGAGCCCTTTGTTTTTTCTATAACCAAATCGAGGTAAAGCGTGTTATCTGAACGTGCCGCACAAATGGTGATTTTCTCCGCTCTTCTTAAACACAAAAGCTTCACAGCTGCTGCAAAGAGCTTAGGCGTGTCGGTGTCTCATGTGAGTAAACAGTTGAGTCAGTTAGAAGCGTCTCTTGGTATCAAGCTTGTTCAACGCACTACGCGAAGCTTTACGCCGACAGAGGCAGGGAAAACCTTTTTTCATCACTGTGAGCAAGTGGTACAAGCGGTGAGCAGCGCCACATTAGAGATGGAAACCCAGCGGGATGAAGTAGCAGGTTTGGTACGTCTTGGGTTGTCGCAATCATTTGGTACCTTACACATTATTCCAGCGATTCAAGAGTTACGCGAACTGTATCCTCAACTTCAAGTGGAAGTACATCTGTTTGACTATAAGGTCGATATGTTAGCCGAAGGGCTCGATTTATGGGTAACCAACAACGAGCATTTGCCTGAAGGTTACATTGCGCAGCGTTTGACGGATTGCCAGTTTGTTGTTGCGGCATCGCCAGATTACTTATTGAAACATGACACGCCAACAGAACCGGATGACCTATCTGCTCACAACTGCCTCATATACAGAAGCTGGGAGCGTGACTATACGGGGTGGGCGTTTACCAAAGATCAGAAAGAATTGAACGTAAAAGTCTCGGGTAACTATTCAGTGGATCTGGCAGAAGCCGTCCGGGATGCGGCTATTGCAGGTTGGGGTATTGCCTACCTTGCCACTTACTTGCTGGGTGATGAGTTCAGAACGGGTAAGTTAATACAGCTGTTACCTGACTGGAAAGCTAGCCAGTCGATGCCGTTTTATGCGGTATACCCAAGCCGCCAACATATGCCAAAAAAAATATCCGCAGTGATTAACTTTATCAAACAGAAGATCGGCAACCCTTGTCATTGGGACCAACGTTTAGCACCTTACATCTCTATTCCTAAATAACAGGATCAATGACGTTGTAGAACGACACATAAAGTGATTCACTTCACAAAAATTTTTCCTGAACCAGAAACATATTTTCCATATGGAAACAATTAAAATAAGCAAACGTTTATCTTCAATAAATTCAAGTGGTTATTTTATTGGTCAGTTATTGGTCTCTTAAACTTTTCACACTGTTAACATCCTCAACTTGCAGCATTTTGAGTCCGCTATACAATCCGGTGCCTTCCATATCCCCCTTCCGTCGGATTCATTTTATGAACTCAATTATTGGTATCGTAGCCATACTATTCCTAGCATGGCTACTTTCTACAAATAGAAAAAATATAAAGCTGAGAACGGTGTCGTTTGCGTTTGCTTTGCAGGTACTGTTTGCGTTGTTGGTTTTATATGTACCAGCAGGAAGAGATGCGCTGAATTCAGTGAGCAGTGTTGTGTCGAATTTGATCAACTATGGTCAAGAGGGCATTGCGTTTTTATTCGGTAATTTGGCGACAGGGGGCTTCACCTTTGCGATCAATGTTCTGGGTATCATCGTTTTCTTCTCCTCTCTTATCTCAGGTCTTTATCACATTGGTGTGATGCCAAAAATCATTAACTTTATCGGTGGTGGTATTCAAAAGCTGCTGGGTATCGGTCGTGCGGAGTCTTTGTCTGCAACAGCAAACATTTTTGTCGGTACCATTGAAGCACCATTGATGGTAAAGCCTTACCTAAAACACATGACTGACTCGCAGTTCTTTGCAGTTATGACAGGTGGTTTAGCGTCAGTTGCTGGCGGAACGTTGGTCGGTTACGCATCACTGGGTGTCGACCTCAACTATCTTATTGCTGCTGCATTTATGTCGGCACCTGCCGGCTTGTTGATGGCAAAAATTTTAATGCCAGAAGATACGGATAAAGCAGCAGATATCGACATTAGCCAAGTTGAAATTCCACGTGCAACCAACGTAGTAGAAGCATTAGCCGATGGTGCCATGGCGGGAGTACGCATTGCTGTATCGGTCGGTGGTACGTTACTTGCGTTTATTAGTGTCATTGCAATGCTAAACGGCATGTTAGGCTGGATAGGTGATCTTATTGGGACCCCCTTAAGTTTTGAGCTCATCCTAGGTTTTGTGTTTGCGCCAGTCGCTTGGTTGTTGGGTATACCATGGCAAGAAGCAACCACAGCAGGCTCGCTGATTGGTAACAAGATTGTGGTGAATGAGTTCGTCGCTTTCATCCAGCTTGCAGAAGTGAAGTCTCAACTTAGTGAACACTCACAAGCAATCGTGACGTTTGCTTTGTGTGGCTTTGCAAACATCTCAAGCATGGCGATGCTGATTGGTGGGTTGGGCTCATTGGTACCAGAAAAGCGTGCATTTGTTTCTAAGCATGGTTTCCGTGCGATTATCGCTGGTGTCATGGCGAACTTAATGAGCGCTTCCATTGCGGGCGTGATTTTAAGTCTGTAATTGAAATAGATATCAACAATTAGCAAAAAGGCTCCTTGCGGAGCCTTTTTCGTATCTGAAATTTACGTTATTTGTCTGTGTGGAACTGTTCGCAAGCGAGCATCGTGTTCTCAATTAAACTTGCGACGGTCATTGGGCCAACGCCACCAGGAACGGGAGTAATAAAGCTCGCACTTTCACGTGCTTTGTCGTATTCCACGTCGCCAACTAGTTTGCCTGAATCAAGACGGTTAATACCGACATCGACCACCACTGCGCCTTTTTTAATCCACTCACCAGGGATAAAGTTAGGCTTACCAACCGCAACCACGACAACGTCAGCTTGACGCACATGACTCTCTAGGTCTTTGGTAAAACGGTGACATGTTGTTGTTGTGCAGCCCGCAAGCAGCAGCTCAAGTGTCATTGGACGACCAACAATGTTTGATGCACCAACCACAACCGCATGTTTACCACGTAGCTCAATGTTGTAACGGTCGAGTAGGGTAATGATGCCCTTTGGCGTGCAAGAGCGAAGCTTTGGAATACGCTGCGCAAGACGACCAACGTTGTAAGGATGGAAGCCATCCACGTCCTTCTCTGGGTGAATGCGCTCTAAAACATGTGTTGTGTCTATGCCCGCAGGAAGGGGTAATTGCACTAGAATGCCGTCAATTTCATCATCGTTGTTTAATTCATCAATCAGAGCTAGTAACTCTTCTTCTGAGCTAGACGCAGGAAGGTCAAAAGACTTAGAAACAAACCCAACTTCTTCACATGCACGGCGTTTGCTACCGACATAAACCTGAGAAGCAGGATCTTCACCAACTAGAACCACTGCTAAACCAGGAGCACGTAGCCCAGCTTCAACACGTGCTTTAACACGTGCAGCCACTTCGGATCGAACAGTTTGGGAAATGAGAGTTCCGTCTATATTTTGAGCAGTCATGACTTTCCTTATAAATTAAGAAGGCAGATTATCTGCGGCGCATTGTCGCAGAATTTCTTATCAACATCCATACGCAAACGTTTGCTTTGTGGTGTTTTTGAACATTAAGCGTTTTAATGGACTTTTTTTAGGCATTCAGATCAGAATGTTATGAAAACCCGTTGATTTACCCGTTTGAACTCGTATAATCCTGTCCCTGTAGCGCGCCCTTAGCTCAGCTGGATAGAGCACGTCCCTTCTAAGGATGTGGTCATTGGTTCGAATCCAATAGGGCGTGCCATTTATTCTAAAAAGCCCCGATAACTCTTTGAGTTGTCGGGGCTTTGTCGTTTTAGAACCATTAAAATCAGGAGCTTGCAATATGAATCAAGTCATCACGTTGACTGGCGGCAATATACGAAACTCTCATATGTATTTGACTGGTTTTATGGACCAGTTTCCCAAATCAACAGTTGGTGGAAAGAACCGCTCGTTGATTGCTCCCGAGTTGCTAACGATAGAGTTTGCTGGCGTAGGTTCAGTGATAACAGACATCGATGAGACAAAGCGAATTTTCAGAGAGCGTGCGATCCAAAAACAGTTCTTCGAAAAGCACTCTTTAGAAGAAGGCTCCCAAGTAAGAATCACCTCCATTAATGACTTTTCATACCGTGTTTCTGTTGTTTGATATTGGAATTGTTGCCCCATGTTGTAAAAGGGCAATCAATTATAAAAGCCAACGTTTAACCACTTGAGGGTTAGCGACTGTTAGTTGGTATTTCTTTGGAGAGGATTTTAGTTTTCTCTGATCTACGCATATATCTAATCGCTTAACCAAGTACTTAATCAATGCTCTTCGGCAACTGATAGTAAAAGATGACTCATCCATTCCGTAATCTGCTTTAACAATGGTTTGTTGTTCCGGTGTTAAATGCGGATTTGGAATGATTTGGATGGTTTCTTCAATCATCCAGTCTTCATCCGTTTCCATTCCAATGTTCGACTTATCGAGCAGTTCTGGCTCTCCTCGGAAGCGGCTTAAAACAAAATCTAAGAACATTTGTCTATCTTCACAGTAAGCGCGTACATGCCAGCGAAAGCCGTCAAATACGATAGTGTGAGGAACAATGTTTCTACCACGGCCTTTTGGGCTATCCATTGAAACGTACTCAATATCCACACGACGCTTTTCTCTAGCTGCCTGTAGTAAACCACGAACAATGATCGGAGCGACGTTCCTATCTGGAACAGAAAGAACGATAGAATCTGTATGACCTAAGTTTGGTATGTCGAAGCCATCGACGTGCTCGTTGCTGTATTTGTGTAGCAGTGACAAGTATTCGTTTGGTGTGCCTTTTGTGAAGCGAGGGACGAAGTCTTCTGAAGGGCGATAACCCTTGATACTTCTATCGTGGATGAGAGGAGGGAACTCAAACTGCTCTTGAAATGCTTTGATGTCTCGAGATGCTTGTTGTCGCTTTATATTGAATGAGTTACACAAATGATTAGTGGTAACTCGACCTTCCCACAACCCCACTACTTCAATCAGTTTGAAGCGAAGAAGTTGATCCCATTTGATAGTCATTGTGCTGTTTTAATGCCTGAAAATGATACATGTTGATGTATACAGAATATACGTACATTTTTCTTGGGGGTATAGTGCTTACGTCATACGAAAGTTGAAAACTCTGACTCATAGCAATGTCAGTTGGCTCAAATTTTATTAAGGTCAGAATTCAACTTTTGTGTGAGAAGAGTAATATACACTGGTTGCATAAATGGTGGTTGTAAATCATCCATTCAAACCTGATGCATTTCATATACGGTATCGTGTGTTTTCTTCGTTTGGTAATATCTAATCCCACAAAGAAAGTCCGTTTAATCAACCTTTGAAGAGAAAGAACCTTGAATTTAGCACAAGCCCTCAGCATCCTCTCCAAGTCCTCACCCTATGCGGTGAGCACCGAAAGAGAGAAAAATCAAGATCTTCTGGCCGAGTACAAGCATCACATCTATATCGAAACTGAAATTGAAACTGATTTCAAGAAAGCGCTTCTGTCTGCAAAAAAAGATGAAATCATTTTTTTATGTGGCAGTAGTGGCGATGGCAAGTCGGAGATATTGACCCGATATAGCCAAAAACATAGAGCAACGCATGATTTTCATCTTGATGCGACACATAGCTTTAATCCTAGCCAGACAGCGATTCATGCGTTAGATGAGCGTTTCAGTCAATTCAAAAAAAATGACAAGCCACTCGTTGTTGGCATTAATATTGGTATGTTGGGTAACTATGCTGAGGAAGGTGCTGACCAACATAGCAATGTGAAATCGTCGATAAAGGCTTTTTTGGAAAATCAAACGGACGACATTCCAGCAAACCATACATTTCTAGATTTCGAACAGTATCCGAAATTCACTCTTGGCCACGAAGTGAGCACATCCGATTTTGCGGCTCAGTTCCTTGCTCGCTTAACTGAGCCAACTTTAGATAACCCGTTTTACGCGCTCTACGACAATGAAGTGAAAAAATCCGGTCATAGTGTATTGACTGCAAACTACGCTTTATTGGGTTTGGATTCCGTTCAAAAGAACATTATCGCTCTACTACTCAAAGCGCGTTTGATCAAAGACCAATTTTTAACGGCACGTGCTTTACTAGATTTTGTTTTTCAGATCTTAGCAACGGATGGTCACCTTTTCGACAACTTATTCTCTGGCGCGGATAACGAGCTGCTGGAGCACATTCAGAGCTTTGACCCAGGCAATATTCATACTCGCAAGATTGATGAGTTTGTTTTGCAATTTGGTTTAGGCATTGAAGATGAAGGTTTTACTCAGTTGAAAGAACAAGTGAAGCCGCTCGGTGTATTTGACGTATCAAGTGCTACTTCTTATCTGCGCATGGTTTACTTGCTCAAAGATGAAGAGCGGTTTGCAAACGAATACATCAACGAATTGAAAGTCGACTTCGATAACTCCTTAGTTAATCAGTATGCAAATATCTGGTTACTTCATCGGGAATTTGACGGTTCAGCTAAGCAGAGAAGAGATCTCAACAAATTCTATAAAGATATCTTAATTTCGGCTATCCACCGTTACTGCAACCGTAACTCCCCCACGCTTGATAAAGACCAGTTTTTTATCTCGGAATACAATGGATTTAAAACTGCGGCAGAGTTAGAGGTTAAACCTGATTTTGAGTCTATTCAGAAGCAAGGCGTGATTAAGATAGGGGCATTCAATGCTTATATTAAAGTTGATGATCACTCTCTTCTTCCTGTGCCAATAAGTATCAACTTGCTTGAGTTGCTAGAAAAGGTTAATCAGGGATATCGACCGAATAAGCACGATAAAAATGCGGTGCTTTTGTTAGATGAGGTGATTGAACAGCTCATCACTGTTGCAAACGAGAAGAACACCCTGTTTATCCTGAAAAATGATAAGCGCTACAAGATCGTCAATGAAGATGACGAGTATTTCGAAGTGAGTGGTATTTAAGATGACAATGGATAAATACATCAAACCGTTTAATCAGAAATTGCCACAAACGGCGGAAGACGTACCCAATAAAAACAGCTTGAACAGTTATTTGCCAATTCGTACCAAAGGTAATGACTTTGATAGCGACGCGGTGATTGGTCTTGTATTGCGTGGATTATTACGTAAGAAGATTGAAGGCTACAAATACGAGGATTTTGTCTCTGATTGTCAGTCTGCGTTTGAAGAGAAATTAGGCGAAGAAGAGTTTTGGGAAGTACTACGAGAGATGTACTTTGATAACAAAGATATCTTCTCTGTGAGTCCTGAGCTTTTACTATTTCGAGCGCAAAAAGGTGAGTTTTCAGCAGGTGACTCTCGTGTTGCTTCTATGTTTACCAACTTACTTCAGAACATGCGTGTCGAAGAGTTTGATGCAAAACTCAACTTTATCGAGCGAGAGATGCTTTCAACTCTGCGTGGCAAGATGAAAAGTGATTCATCGATGCAATCAAGTGAGCATCCATACCTGCCATACCTATCTAAAGCATTTCGTGATGATTTGAAGTTTTTGGCAAGTCGGCCTAAGTACCTGCTGAGTGAAATTGAATCGTTCTTGTCTTTTTACGGTTTTGCTTACACCGCTCAGTTAAGCCTATCTCTCACAGATTGGCGATCTGGTGAGGAGCCAACAGCGAAGCCGTTGTACTTCATCATGGATCATGAGCGTGCTAGTAATGAACGTACACATATCAAAAATCACGGTTACAAGCTTTTCAATGAATCCGCGACTCGTTTGTTCCCAATGTTGACAATGTTAGAGCTTCTCCAGCCTAGCATGGGTGACAAGAGTGCATCCAAAGTACCATTGTGGGCGATTTCAAAGAGTATTCAAGAATCTCGCTATGAGCACCTAAAGAGCGATTTAGAGAACTTTGCGCGAGCATTTAAAGCACAGCGCGGGCTTGATACATCACTTGATGAATCGGAATCTGCGCTGGACTGGCTTGGCAACATCATGAAGTTAGCCATGGCACAGTTTAGTATCGGCGAGCGATTCAACATCAACAAAAAATACGTTTCTGAAGTAGAAAAGCATCTTGCTGCTCACTTCATTCAAAGCCGAGGTCGCAGTGGCCGAGTGTTGGTACTTAACCAAGACTACATCATCTTGTTAACCAACCTTGTTGTTGGAGAAAAGGACAAACTCCGTTTCCACGAACTGATAGCTGCATTTAAACAGCGTGGCATTTTCGTTGACAAACAAACCGAACAAGAACTAATTAAATTCTATGAGCGCATTGGTAACGTTGAGCGCATGAGTGATAGTGGAGACGCAGTTTATGTCCGTAAAACAATTTGAGGCATTTCTAGTTGAGCAGTTTCTGGCTGATGCTGAAACTCACATCAAGGCAGGCTTCCGCTATCAGTTCAAGTCGCCAGATAGTGAAAATAGTGTACGTTTGTACCAAGCGATGATCGCACATTCACAAAGTAGCATTAGTGCGAGCAACGGTATCGAGCTGCCATTTATTCAGTTGTCTAACTGTAAAATCGTACCTGTTATTCATAGTGAAGATCCTGCTGAGTACCAAGGCTTTACAGAAAACTATATCTCACACCTACGTGATGAAGTTGCAAGCCAATCAGGCTACTTGAAGGGCTGCGCGTTGGTGGTGATTCACAATAGCTTGTTAGATACGTTGATTAACTCGGCAGAGGATCTGGCTCAGTTTGGTCAGGTGTGGAGCCCAAGCAAGATCAAAGCGGCGATGAAAGGACTGATTGATCAACAAGACAAAGGCCGTGATGTGTCTAACTGTCTTTTGGATGATCAGTTTGATGCTATCCTTGAAGATGGCGCGACCATGTTCGGTTTTGAGTCACTATATAAAGCTGTGGAAGATGGTGATTTGCGCTTCAATGAACTTGGTATGTTTGAAGATCCACTCGTTGCAGAGATGAGTGGTAACCCGAAACAAATCAAGAAACGTCTTGAAGACAACCGTATTCTTTATGAAGAACTTTCTTTTGAAGTCGAGCACTTCGGTGATCAGCTTCAGGATCGTTTGAAGTCGTTTGGTGAAAAATTCATTAACGAAAACTTCTCTGAAACAGATGCTTGGAAAGATGTTGAGTTTGAAGCGTTTCTACAAGAGAAAAAACGCAATGCACAGCAGCAACTTGTTCTTGAAGAGGAGCAAGCCAGCGAAGGCACGACCATAACTGCGCGTAACCGCTCAGAAACTAAAGCCGGTATGCGTGATCGTCACCTTATCATTGAACTAGATGAAGGCATCAATGACTTTGAATTGAAGCTGATTTTCCAAGGTGCAAGCAATCTAGATAAAAACCAGTTTAAAATTCAACCTTCCAAAGCACTTGGTAATAAAGAAGTTATTTCAACGCTGAATGGTTTTAAGACTACCCGCGCAAGCTTAAAAGGCACTTACAATAACGAGCCGTTATTTTTCAATTTGGCGTTGAAGCGTGAGAATAAATCAGAGGTATACAACTTTCGTTGCCTCGTTATTCGTAAGGGTGAGTTTTATATCGAGCCGATCAAAAACATCTTTTTGATCGAGCCTAGTCCTGCTAAACAGCGTTTAACGTTGAATATGGAAGCGAATCAGCTTCAAATCCAAGCTGAGGAAGGTGCAGTTTGTGCTCTGACAGATGCCAAACAAGTTGTAAACATTGCTGAATACGCAGTGGTGGACTTTGAGGCGCTTGCCAATGAAGCGGATGAGATTGACTTCGCTGTTAAATCAGGTGACAACCAGCTTAGGTTCAATGTCGAAGGTGCAGTAGCAACAGACTCGTTGAGCTTGCCTTTGCTTCTCAACCGAGGCCGTTACCATAAGTTATTCAAAGATGGATACAACGGCGAGTTTTACTCCCAAAAAGGTAAAGTTGGCATTGATAACAGCGAATTTGTTGTACCTGGTGTTCGTTTAAAACTGCTGCGCTGGGAAGAAGCCTTCATCAATGACAAAGTCGTTTCTTTTTCTGACTGTGACACAATCAAGTTGGATGAGGTGCAAGCCATTGATGACGCAATGCATTCATCCTATGTCGAATTGTATGATTACCTTGAGCAGCGCCGTAGTACGCCATCTCTAGCCTCTTGGGGAGATGATTTCACGACACTTGTACAAAATGTAGTAGATGCAAGTCTTGCTTATTTTGAAGCGATTCCAACGGGCAGTATGCTGACCAAAGAGCAAAAAGTAGCGCTTCAAATTGGTTTGGTTAAATCTGAAGGCGAAGAATATTACTCTCCGTTTCACCCGTTAATCTTGGCTTACTACCTAAACCTACGCAAAGTGATTCGTCAAGATGAAAGCTTTGCTAGCTTGCCAGATGTGACGTTCGAGCGCCTATCGCCTAAAGGCTTATTACCATACGTTTATCATCCTCAGCATGAGTTTTCTTACAACCAACAAGTCAAAGAAAACGCTTTTTGGATCAAAAGTGTCCCTCAAGAGAAGAGCTCACTGACGTTCGTTCGTAAACTCGTCAAAGAAAAAATCGATGAGTTCCAAACCGCATTTTGTCAGTTATTCACAGGTTCTGAGAAGAGCATCATCATTAACGCTGTGAATCAAGACAGCGCAGAAGAACTGTTCATGGGGCTAGTGGATTACATTCGCAGTCACTTGGAACAAGCTGCTTGTATCCACGTAAACCTTTATGATGACAAGTTGACGTTCAACGCTTTTGACCGTTTTGCAGAAGCGGCAAGCTACGACGAGTTAAAGGAAAGCTTAGAGCTAAATAGAAATAAGAAAGTTCGTGAGCTTGCTGACACAATCATAGATATTCTGCGAACCCGCCTCACGTACAGTAAGTTCACCAATGAACAAGCGGAGAAGTATGGTCAGGCTTATGCGCATATTTCATTCTTCCGAAACAACGGCAAAGTGGACTGTGCGGATATAGCGATTGAAGACATGGCTTCGGGGATTGCATGTGACGGCCTATTAACTGGGGATGCATCCGAGAGCAATTCGGGCTCTTACTTTACTGGCTTTGGTTTGAAGGGGATTGATTACCAAGACCATCCACACCTAGTGATGGCGAAGTACGTTGGTGCTTTACTAAAGCCTGCACTAAAGCCAAATACGCCATACAACGGTACTAACGCAGTTGCGCTTGCAGTGAGTGAAGACTTCAAAGGCCTGTTAGAACGCTCATATGATAGCTCCATTTGGACCACCATCATTGATCCAAAAGTGACATTAGACTTCTTCCACAGTAATGAAGATGTGGTGCTGATTCACTATTCCGATCAGTACACCAGCTCATCCAGCTACGATGCGATTACCGTAACGGCACAGCGTGGTCTGTTTGAAAAAGTCATTAAGCAGGGTGATGGTGGGCAAATTAACGAGTTCAATGCCTTTAATGGCGATTGGCTGTTGAAGATGATGACCTGCGCGCCAACCATCAACAAAGAGCGCAAGGGTGTTATTGGTGCTTATAAGTTTGTAACCAGCTTAGTGCATAATTCAGACATTACTTGGGTTCCGCTTTCTGTGGCAGAAATGATCCGTGTTTCAGGAAACATCGGCCTGAAAATGTCCGACAGTGAATTCTCGCGCAACGTTCATGGTTACAAAAAAGGTGAGATTTCTGATGATGTATTGCTCGTTGGTTTTAAAGGGCAAGACATGTACTTGCTGCCAGTGGAAGTAAAAACCGGTTCAATTCCTGACTACAAAAAAGCAGTCAAGCAATCAAAAGAGTTGTTGCGCTACCTGAGCGAAGATCTGCTTGGCAATGACAATCTTGCAAGCAAGCTTTACCGCGGTCTGTTCATGCGTCAAGTGCTCATGCAGGTAGATAAGTACCGTTTGTACAACGTGTTCGCTCCAGACTACTTTGATGCATTGCTAGACAACAAAGAAGAGTGGCTGAAAGGTGATTATTCGTTAGCAAAAGTGGCTGATTACCCAGATGGATTTGTTGTAAGTAATCTTGAGGGCGCAAGTTGCTTGCAACCAGAATACCAAATGTTGGAAGGCGTGCTAAAAGTCGACCTTCCGATGGGCTTGCTTCCTCGTTTGGTCGAAACGCCACTGCAAGAAGTACTTAACGAGTTAGATATCGTCAAGTTATGTCACGTACCGACCGAATATGTTCTAGGTGGAAAAACTCAAGCAGAAGCGCTCGAAGCCGACAGCCAAACAGATGTTACGAGTGAAAACGTACACCAAGAAACAGGTGACTCTGAGGTTGAGCGAAACACCGAAGCTGAAGCGCGTTGCTCTGAGGTCGAAGAAGGACAAACGGCTCCGGAGAAAGACGTTTCGGTGCAAGGTGCTGAAGCAGTAGATAGCTTCAAGTCACAACCATCGGGCACTAACTTAAATGTGCTCTTTGGTCACAATGCTCTAACACAAGCTCCATTGCACTGGGAACCAACCAATACGGCCAAGTTTATGAATACCAACACCGGTATCATAGGCACTATGGGTACGGGTAAAACTCAGTTCACCAAATCGGTGATTACACAGCTTTATCGCAATCGGGCAGACAACGTAAACGGTGCACCAATTGGCATGCTTATTTTTGACTACAAATCCGATTATGTAGACGACAAGTTCCAACAAGCGACAGCGGGTAAGAAGTTTAACCTTCATAAACTGCCATATAACCCATTGAGTTTGTTTGGTGACATGCCAATGCTGCCAGTGCACACTGCGCGTGGTTTTTCTGAAACCATGGGCAAAGCTTTTGGTTTAGGACAAAAGCAGCAACTGCGTTTACGTAAGCTGGTGGGTGAAGCGTATGAGTTGGCTGGTATTCGCAAAGCGGATCCAAGCACTTGGACAAAACCAGCACCGACAATCTCACAGGTGTGGGACTTGTTTATTGAAACTGAACCTGATGAAGATTCGTTATACGCTGCACTTGAAAGCCTATACGAACTAGAGATTTTCGAAGACGACAACACCAAGTGTATAAGCCTTTACGATCTTGTTGATTGCATTACAGTTGTTGAGTTGGCAGGTTACCCATCAGAGATTCAAAACCTCGTAGTGGCATTAACACTGGATTTGTTCTACTCACAAATGCAGAAGAAGGGTAAGCCAGAAGTACAAGGCGATTTCCGACAAATCACCAAGATGATCTTGGTGGACGAAGCCGATAACTTCATGTCTCAAAACTTCCCAAGCTTGCGCAAGATCTTAAAAGAAGGTCGTGAATACGGTGTCGGTGTGATTTTATCGACTCAAGACATTACGCACTTCCAAACTGGTGAGAACGACTACTCAAGTTATGTGCTTACATGGGTAATTCACCGTGTAGCGAAGATTCGCCCACAAGAGCTGAAAGCCATGTTTGGTGTAAACGAAAAAGCCGAGCAAGAGAAGCTGATGGAAACCATCAATAAGCTAGAGAAGCACTACAGCTTATACATTGATGGCGCGAAGAAGATAGTCAAGATGCGAGATAGAGCATTTTGGGAGCTTATCCAATGATTTGATTTGCACTGTGTTGCTTATTGTCGATACAATGCGGTCTGCTTCAACCGTAGCTCTTGAAGCAGTTTCATACTAGCGTCCTTTACTCCTTATTAGAGGCCTAAAGGCGTTACTTACATCTAAAGCCAAAGCACTAAGCCAACTTTTTCGCTGTGCTTTCTCTATTACAGGAATTTTCAACAATGAATTTCTTAAAAAAAATGGGCTTGATGCCTTTGATTCTATCTGTTTCAATCAGTTTAGAACTGCCGACAATCAATTTCTCTTTATACTATCAGTCAAGCACTGTCGTAACCGAGCAAGTTGATACAGGAAACATTTTGAAGCACAAACTAAAGGATACGAAAGTGTTCTTTAGTGTTTCGGATACTGAAGCAGATAAAGGCTAAAAGCCCGCGGAGCAAGGGGTAACCCTTCCTCCGCTCTACCATCAAATTGATCGTAAAACACTGTAATTACACTGTTGAGGAAAATATGGAAAATCTAGTTTTTAAATTGATCACAGAAGACTATCGTGTACTGAAAATCCCTAATGGTCCTTCTAGTAAAGCTAAACTGGGTACTCTATTTGCTAAAGTAGAAGAGTTACCTGATGATTTGAGGCGTTGGACTGATGTCAACCCACGTAGCCCAAAGATGTCCAAGGCTGAAAAACTCTCTGGGCAGGTTGCTAGATCAATTGTTAGAACACTTGAAGAAGAGCCCGAAAAGTTTGCTATTAAAAATTTGGGTATCTATTTATTAGTAGAAAGTGTCGAATCCAAGAGGATCGTTGGTGACCAGCATGAAGTAAAAGTAACTTTAAGTAACCCTGAACAGCATGGTATAGTCAATGGCGGCCATACTTTTCAAGCTATTCGACAAGTTATGGAGAATGGGAATTATAATGGTGGGGCAAACGTAAGACTACACTTATATCAGAACATTGATAGGGAATTAATTGTTGATTTGGCGGAGGGGTTGAATAAAAACTTGCAAGTAACCGACACTAGTCTGCAAAATCTCCAGAATAAGTTTGATTCGATAAAACAAGCAATGCAAGGTAAGAAAGGGGAAAATGAAATAGCTTATTCTGATGGTGAAACAGGTAGCGTAGATGTGCTTGAGGTCATTCACTTAATGAGCCTATTAAACTTAACCCAATACCCTTCTTCTGAAAAGCATCCAAATGATATATTTGGAAGTAAACAAAAAGTTCTGAAAAGGTATTGTGAAGACCTTGAATTAAAAAACTCTGCTTTCAATATACTTATACCTCAGGTATTCGAAATACTTAAACTTTCTGATGAAATAAAAAAAGAATGTGCAAAAATAACTAGCTTGTATAAGATAAAAAATACAGATGATAAAAATCGCGTAGGTTCAAAAGAACATAAGAAAAAAGCGATTTTTGCAGATGGAGAAATAGGAGGATTAATTCCTCAGGGTTGGCTATATCCGATGATGGCTGCTTTCAGAGCTAACATATCTTTATCTGAATGGAAGAAGGGTAATTTTCAGTGGTTGGTTGAGCCTAATATTTTGTTGCCCCAAATTATTCATGAGTTAACTGACAAGGTTACTGCTTTACATAAAGACAACAAAAACAAGCCTGCCGAGGTAGGTCGAAAAGCAACTGCATATGAGCTTTGTTATGCGAGTATTTTCATGCGGTTAGCTATGTCAGGAAAACTAGAAATAACTAATAATTAATGACTTTTGTGCGTAAATATCCAAGATATATTTACGCACTATTTTTAGGAAAACGCTAATTTCTAATATATTATAGAAAGCTATGTAAGCAGTTGATATTTCGAGCCACTTAGTGCTTTATATATGTTTTCTTTACCTAAAAAAAGGTCTCTATCGCTGCAGTAATAGTAAATTGCTTTTCTAACCGTTCCCTTCCATTCTTTAGTTAATTTTCGGGAGGAATTTTTTTCTATAAAGCCGTAGACTTGTTCTAAACTAGCTGTACCTCCCATAGATGAAAATGCATTTTTCACTTCATCTTTCCAAGGTATATTCGATGATGACTTTATATCTGTGATTACCTTATCTGAGAAATTATGGATGTCTAGACTTTTCAAGTTTTCAAAAAATTCAAGAAGACTCATAAGATGAAACTCCTTTCCTGTTTCACTCTTATACTCAGTGAAAAGTTCAGGTCTAGGTCCAAGCTTATAACCACTCTCTTCCCACAGCCAATCTTCTTTTCGTTCATCACATATTAATAGTGTACTATTATTAGTTTTCTTTCCATGGCTTATAATCTCATGCCAGATTATATAATCAGCGTACTTACACCAAATAGTTTGAGAACCGAAAGTTTTAAATTGCTTATCTTTATTTTTTGAATCTTTGTAACCGGGAGGGATTTTCTTATCAAAACGCGATTGTGCGGTACTATAAATATTTTCTAAGTCAGCTTCACTAATAACATTACCGGATCGGTTTTGAAATAGTGAAACTAGTTGATCTCTTATAGGATCGTTTATCAAATAGTTTGGATGAGATTTTTTACAATTTTTTAAATACGCTGTTAATTCTCTATCAAATTTATCTACGATAGACTGAACACTTTCTATTTCCACAGATGAATGTTGATCTTGTAAAAATTGCTCTGACAATGATTTTTTTAGGTCTTCAACTTTACTTTCAAGTTTGGAGTAAATAGCTCGTTGCTGGTTTAATACTGAAGCTCTATTATTGTGATATTCTAGTCCTACGATATAAGGTAAAAATAGCCTATCTTTTACTATGTCCAAATAGCTCAGAATATTGGAAGTTGTATCTTTTTTATACCTGTATAAGTTGAAAATTGAACTTGAATCAAAAACTATATTTGCATTTGTGATTAACTCTTGCAGCTCATACTTACTTCTTGGTAAATAACCTGAAAAAACAGCTTCCATTGAACTTCCTTAATAGTACTGAACAGCTGTCAAAAATAACACAATGCGCAATCCGTTGCACTTTCATTATATGTTAACTGAGAGTTTAGTTAAGCTTGAGTGGTTTCTAATAGAAGCAATCCCATCTTCAACATGTGCTGCCCAAGCTTGTTGGTACCCTTTAGTATCTAAATCTGGGTAGTACATTTTTAAAACTAACTCAGTCACATCACTAGTCTCACCAAGCCAAGTGTACTTATCTAATACAAGTGAACCATCTAACTTAGCTTCTTGGCCTTGGTATCGAAAATCACTTTCAATTGAACGGAAGAAAGCTATACGAGCTGATACGTTTGGAGTGATGCCAGTATAGCCCTTCAACTTCTTAAGCTGCTCTTCAGTGGTGCGAGTCAGATTCATACGATTGGGTAGCATTACACAGCCTCCTTAATTGTTTCTCTCCAGAAGTAACCTTCCTTCAAAGTTGAAGACTTAGTTGTACCGTCAAAACAGATTTCGTAAGTACGAGCAATATCGTCTTGAATAAGGCTGGTGTAGTTTCTATCGATTTCTGTATCAGTAGATAGAATCACAACTTGGTGGCTGGCGGTAGGGAGGTAATTTTCTACCAGCTTGTCACGGTGGTGCGAGTCTAAGCGACCTAGTGGCGTATCAATAATAATTGGCAGTTTACGACCCGATGTACGGCCTAGTGCTTCCAGAATCGAGATCGCGTAGATCTGTTTTTCACCTGCAGACATCGCTTTGCGATTGATTTTAATACCATGTTCGTCTACTAACTCAACATCAAACGATGATGGGTTAATTGAAGCTGATAGCTGCAAATCTTCTTTACGAGCAAGCTTCTTGTAGGACTTGATGAACTCGTTTTCTAACTGCTTGACGCGAGCTTTAGTTAGTTGCTCACCAAATTTCTCAAGCAATAAGATAGAGTTTTGAGCATTGCTAATACTCTGATCTTTATTGGATTGATCTTTATTTTTATCGTGTAGCTTTTGAATTTGACGAGCTGTATCTAGTGCTTGGCGCAATTCGAGTTTCGCTTCCTCTAGCAAAGCATGATATTCGATAATCAGCTTTTCTTTTTTCTTATCTAATTTGCGTACGTCCGCAAAAAGCTCTTGCACCTGCTCTTGCTCAGGGGCTCGTGCGATGTTGTTCGAGGCGTTATCGATCCCTTCTTCCACCTTTTGAAGACGAACTCGTGCTTCATCGAAACGTGAAAAAGACTCTTGAGACAGATTGGAGAGTTGATAGTCAATAGTATTTGCTTGGCGGTCGGAGATATCCAAAAGCAGCTCGGCAGAATCAAACTCACCCACGTGTGCTTTAAAGCTATCAGCAATCGCACTTTGAGCCATCTCGGTATCAAAGCTTGGGTATTTTGAACGCAGTGTTTCTAAGAATGAGTCCAACTCATTGCCAAAGTTCTGTTTCTTCTTAATCTGTTGTTCTTGCTTGATCTGAGTTTGAAGACGCTGCATTGCATTAGGTGCCAGTGCGAATGGAAGACTTGTCTCCATTTCCATGCGGATTTGCTTTTCAAGCTCTACTTTCTCTTTAAGTAAGCTATCTACTTTTTGCTGCTCATCTTCTCTGGTTTTTGCCCAAGCCCCACCATTCTGTGACAGCTTGTTCTCTAGACTAAGAATATCGCGTGATACGAGCTCAATTTGTGCGTCAACGATGTCCGCTTCACCGCGAAGTTTCTCTGCATTGCGCTCGTGGCTGATACGTTTCTCATCAAGAGAATCCATTTCCTTTTTTAACGATTGACTTAGTGCGCTAGAACCTTGTTTTTTCAAGAAGATATTTAAGTCACTCTTGAGCTTTGCGATAACATCTAAGCCCAATAGACGACGAACTGCAGTCTTTAGCACCGTGCCAGACTCATCTTCAGCAAGTTCTGCGATTTTTTCGCCGTCGAAAAAGAATAAGTCAGCGATGCCTGTTGGGATTAATTCGTTTAGAAAGCCCTGACACTGATCGTAGTTGAGCTCGGGAATTTGAACTCCGTCTTTTTCAAGGCATAGATTATCTTTCTTACCGCGTTTCCAGCCGCGAATCACTTTATAAGTGTTTTCTTCGCCGTTTTGGCTGTATTTAAACTCAAGCTCAATCGATGCGTTATCTTGAACACCACCATGGCCAACGCCTTTATGGATAAGTTCGGATAGGGCATCAACGTACTCGCCATTTGACAACACTTGGCTAAATGATTGACGGCCAAAAAGAGCGAGTCGCACAGCGGTCAGAATTGATGTTTTACCCGCACCGTTAAGGCCACCGAACAGAATGATTGGTCGTTCGGTTCCTTCAATAGGGCCATTTTTACTCAGACGAGCAGGAGCAGGGCGCAAGTCAATCTCATGTACGCCACGGAACACTCGAAAGTTGTTGAGAGTTAGTTTTGTAATTAACATTTCAGTATTTAAAACTCTTTTTGAAGCTGCTTATCTAGATCGGCAAGCTGTTCGTTATAGCGCTCGATCTCTTTTTGGTGGATATCAAACTCGGCTTTACTCTGTAATGAAGCATGCTTTTGTTTGATTTCTTCTAAGCTTCCCCAATCTCTTTTTAATAGCGATGCGATTTTATTTGAAATACCGCTACGACGGCTTAAACCTTCCATCGAGACTTCTAGCTCGATAAGCTTCATGATCATCTCTGGTTCAATATCAAAGTTGTCACAAAGTTCATGGATAAGTTGTGCGTCATCTTTACCAAAACTTGCGTTATCGTCATATACCCAATCAAGGTCGTAACCATAAACTTCTTTGAAAATAGTAGGTAGAGAGTCGTCCCAGTCTGGCTCATTTGGATCGTGAATCCACTCTTGGCGAATAGCATGAAGTTCAGGTACTGTGATCAGCTCGATCTCTCTTCCTTCAGCTTTAAACTTCTTATCCAGTTCAAGCAACTCGCGCAACCATTGACGGCGATACTTCATCCAGTAAGGCCCCGGAACGTGCTTACGTTCGGTTGCGATGTCTTCGCCTTCTTTTGCGTATTGGTAGCTAACTTTACCTGTGCGACGTTTATGGTTTCGGTATTCTTCTTTGTTCGCAGGATCGGTTGTCATTGACAGCTTATTACGAAACTCAAGAAGAGGAGCCATCCATTGTTCACCATTTTGGATAAGACTTTCCATTGCACGGTCTTTCGTTACGACAGTACAGGTCCAGCAACCAAAGCGAGAGTTACCACAAGATGGTGTTGTCTCATCAATGACCATTGGGCATTCGCCTTGACCAGAAGAGTCTTTGTAGAGATTCCACAGCACAAGGTTTTTGCCGCCCCACGGATTTTCCCATTCAAGATCATATTCATCGATCCAAATGTTCTTAGGTCCGTAAGGGGTTTGCTTAGTTTCTAGGTGGCAAAGACGCAATAGCTTCCAAACATCGTCTACACCCCATGTATCGATAGGGGTAAAAATAAACGCATTTGCAAGTGTTGTGTGGCGGGCTAATCGTGAGCCATCAATTTTGTGTTTCGCGATGACCTGCGCACGCGATGCACTTTCTTGGCTACGAGAGCCAAGTACGACAATCACTTCGTCAAATTGTGAAACTTTAGACTTGATAAAGTCGCTCACAGGGTCAATTTTCATTCGTTCTGTACACCAACGGAAAGAGCGTGTTGGCGCTGGGTAGCCTTTACCAAGCAAGTTTGCCCAAAACGTTTGATTGTCTTTAGGGACGACTTTATGGCAAGTGATAGGTAGGTTATCGCGCTTCGCGCCTTTCTCGATAGCGGCTAACGAGTCTTTGATGTGGTTAACAACAACAGGTGTTTCAACAAGTGTGTCTGAAGATACAACAAAAACCGGTTTCTGGCGGTCTTTTGGCTCTAAGCCAAGTAGTGCCAAGTAAACTAACGACATTACTGCTGATGAGTCTTTACCACCGCTGTAGCCAATTACCCATGGGCGTTTGTCTGCACAGTAGACACGCTGCACATCTGCAATGTAGTGGCTTAGTTTGTTATTTGCGAAGTCTTCTGCGTTGATAAAGTCTTCGTATTCGGCTAGGTCTTCTGCCAGCTTTAGCTCGTGTATCATGATAACTGCTTCTCTAGAGCTTTCTCTTCTGGGGTTAGTGGTAACCCAAGTTCAATTTTTAGTGCGTTGGCAGTAAGTTGAATGTTCTGTGTCGACTTACTTAGTTTGCCGTGGTTCATGCTTCGTTTGATCCAGTCCGGATTGGTTTTTAACCAGTTAACTTTGCCCAACTGCTGAAGCTTTTCTTTCCATTGTTTCGGTTCTTGGCACAGTAGGTGTTTACCTAGGACACCGATGGCATGTAACCCGACGCCATGCGCATGTATATATTCTTGGCGAAGTTGTGCTGGTGATACTTCTTTATCAATAACCAATTGCCAATCTTTTATGTGGCGAGTCACTTCTTCCCAGAATTCAGCTGCAAGTTGCTTTTCTTCTTCGTTAAAGCCGTCCTTGGGACCTTTGCTCAAGAGGGCGCGAGTCGATTGTTTGATGCTACTTAAAGTAAATAGCTTGTTCGACTTAGGGCTAATATTGGATTTCTCCATTTCAGTTAAACCGATGAAAGGCTTAACTTTAGTTGCCAATTCGCGAGCAAGCTCGGAGCTTTCATCTCTATGGTCATACAGCGTACCCAGAGACGGGCTAGGCTTTACCGCGTATTTGTTGAGATCAGCAAACATCTGTTGGCTGCGTGTAAGTCCTTCATCAATGAAGAACAACACAGGGATATTGTCCTGACCTAAGTCCGGGTTTTCCCTTAAGGCTTCTTCGATTGCTTTACGACGATGTTGCCCATCATTGATCAAGATTTGGGCATCCATAGGAACTTTTAGAGTTCCTAAATTCGGTGCACCATCATGATCTTCAAATGATATATCGACACCTACAGATACTGTTAGTGCAGAAAAAACATAATCTTTTGGGTTATCAAGAAGGTACTTAACCATTTCTGGAATACGAGTTTTATTCAACGTTCGTTGAGCTCTTAGCTCAGGCGGAACGTCGTCTTCGTTGTAACTGAAAATTTTAGGAATGATCCTAAGAGGGCACGTTGCAATGTAAAAGGGACGTCCTGCTTGAATACCTCTGACAGCAGGAAAGGAGTAGCAATAGCCTGAATCTTGATTTTGCATGTGAAACCTTAGTTAGTTTGTTATTTTTTGACGTAGAAACTAAAAGCAAGCAAAGTTAATGGTTTTTAGTTTGTCAAAAAATGACATACTTTCGATCTAGTTTGTTATGCAGTCATTTCAAATTTGCGAAATATTGCATTGGTTTGCCAAAATAGGTCGAGTATTTTACAGGGATAGACGTTAGATTTCCATGGCAAGGTCTGTTTTTTCTGAAGGTTTAAGTGGATGCTTTCTTATTTACTTTAAACCCTCTGATTTCCTTATTGTGTTTGCCTAAAAGCACCTCAAATTCTGCTCGAACCATCTGGGTCTCTTCAGTTGGTTCAAACTCCATTAACTTCCCTAATCGCTTATCAAAGCTCTGCTGCTTTTTGTAGTTCTCGTGTTCGGATGGCATATAAAGATGCTTGTTGAGCAGTGGTGGTCTGCGCTTCTCATCTACGTAGTCAAAGAAGTCTATATCTTGTTCAGCCATTTTTATTTTGATGCGCTCGACCAGAAATGGTACAGAGTGCTCGAAGTTGTCATAAGCAGTTAAGGTTAGCTTGCCTGACGTGATATGGATTTTGATTAAATCGATTTCTTCATCCAGTTCGCCATACATTTGTAAACCCGCACCTACGTATGTGCGCAGTAAGAGTGGTAAATCATCGATGTAGTCACGATGTAGGATAAGAGAATGTCCCTCATTCAATAAACTTGCAGGTAATTGCTTGTGGGCCTTTTCACATTGCGTGTTGATTAGGTCTGTATCGGCTATCGCAAACAGCAATTCTGCAGCGAGATTAAGTGCGGTTTTATAATCATCAAATAGAGCTTTAATATCGCGCTTGAGTGATTCTGGTTGTTGCGTATAAGGCTTTCTCTTCTCAAACAGTCCCATCGCAAAGTAAAGCAACAGGTCTTCTTTACGGCGCTTTTCTGCTTTTTCGAATTCTTTGGTGTCGAACATTTCTTGCAACAGACCAAACACTTTTTTGTGTGAGCCGATAAGTGCTCTTGTTTTGTCTGATTGCTCAAACTCTTCGTTAGCGGGTATGCGACCTAGCGTTAAGCATGTGTTCCAAAATGCGTCGAAAAGTTCTTGGTTTTGAGTGATCAGAAGCTTGGCTTTGTCTTTTGCTTCGACAGGCTCTGGAGAGGTGAGTTGCTGCCATTTATGGTGGCGCTTGTATTTGCTTTGTAAGTACTGCTGCTCTTCGAGCTTATCTTTGAATATGTAAAAAATGCCGGGTGCAACGGTAATGGCATCCTCTTGCAAGCTGCGTTCAATATAAGCCTTTATCTCAGACTGAGCGTAATACTTTTGAAAGGTATTACGGGAAGTAATCACTCCATCTTTATAGAGTTTGAATTGAGCGATATAGCTTTCGTTAGCAAGCATGACAGAAACAACAAGAAACTTATCCGCTAGCTCCCAAGCACCTAACAAAGCATCTAAACGTTCATCTTGGTCTTCAATCACGTTCAGAACAAAGCCAAGGTTGACGATGTCAGAACTCACTTTGTCGTTATCGGGCTGAAAGTTTGGATCCCACCCAAGAGCATCTAATCCATGAGCTTCCAACTCTCTTAAGTCATCACCACGCCCACAGCCATAATCAAAAATAGAATGATTGCCTTCTAAATATCCATATTTTACGAGACTTCTCATAGGAGCAGACAACTCATGCCTGACTAAAGCTGTTCGGTGTCGTTCTACTCCTATCTCGGCTAACTGCGGCACAGCTGAGCAACGAAACAAACGACCATCAACTAGCGCATAACCATGACGTTTAATTATATTCTCCCATGATCGTTTGAAACCAATAATACGACTGTTTACATAAAGGCCTGCATTTTCACCTTCTTGTGTGAGGGAAAAAAAGTGTTCGTAATATTTGCTTTCAGGCAAGACCATGGTTTCTTTACGATGTAAAATCGGCGGGTTATCGGAGTCATTGTAACTCATGGTTTTATGGCTGAGTTTTGATAAGTCGACATTCATGCTTTGCTGTAGCGCAGGGTAGGAGTCGCTATAGAAATCAGGATAGTAAAGTAAGGACAAGCGGAACTCTTTTTTAAACAATTTAACTAGATTCCAACTTTCGTCATCAAGGCTTACCGCTTTTGCTACCGCAGGGATAAACTGAGCTAAGGTGTTAGGCAAAGCACTGAATGCGTCTCTATGAAGGTAAACCGCGTTTGGAAGCTGTTTTCCTATTTTGATTTGTGACACTAGTTTTAAAAAAATTTTTTCATTCATAGCATTACTCTAGCTGCGTTTTATGAGGGGTAAGTATATGCCATGTGATTTTACTCAGCCGCTTCAACTAACAAAAAAGCGCTGGTTAACCAGCGCTTTTGCATTTATTAAGGGCATTACATCTTTTTAAAGATGATGGAGGTGTTGATGCCGCCAAAGGCGAAGTTGTTACTCATCAAATATTTCACGTCCAGCTCTCGGCCTTGTCCGGCGATGTAGTCTAAATCGCCACATTGCTCGTCGAGGTTTTCTAGGTTGAGCGTTGGGTTAAACCAACCTGTGTGCATCATTTCTAAACCTAGCCACGCTTCAATTGCGCCACACGCGCCGAGTGTGTGGCCAAAGTAGCTCTTGAGTGAACTGATTGGCACTTTGCCCAGAGCATTCGCTGTTGCGTTGCTTTCCGCAATATCGCCGCGGTCGGTGGCAGTGCCGTGAGCAGATACATAGTCGATCTTCTCAGCAGGAATCCCCGCGTTTTGCAAAGCCATTTCCATACAGATTTGCATGGTTTCCATCTGTGGTTGAGTGACGTGTGCGGCATCACAGTTGCTGGCAAAACCGATGATTTCTGCATAGATTTTCGCGCCACGAGCGACGGCGTGTTCGTACTCTTCCAGAACTAGCGTTCCCGCACCTTCACCAATCACCAAACCATCGCGATCGGAGTCATAAGGTCTTGGTGTGCTTTTCGGGTCTTCATTCTTCAGACTGGTGGCAAAAAGGGTATCGAAGACCGCGGATTCCGTTGGGCACAATTCTTCAGCGCCACCAGCAACCATGACCGTTTGGTAGCCGTGCTTGATCGCTTCGTAGGCGTAGCCGATTGCTTGGCTGCCAGAGGTACATGCACTGCTGGTTGGGATCACTCGGCCTTTCAAACCGAAAAATAGACCAACGTTCACTGCCGTGGTATGCGGCATCATTTGCACGTAAGTCGTTGCGGTGATCGCTTTAGTGGTTTTCTCATTCAGCATGACACCAAATGCGCCGATTGCGTCAGTACTGCCTGTTGATGAGCCGTATGCGATACCCGTTTGACCATTGGTGAGTACGTCGTTACCAATCAAACCTGCTTGGCTCAGTGCGTTTTCTGTTGCGACGGTCGCTAATTTGGAAACACGCCCCATGCCGCGTACTTGCTTGCGCTTGTAGTGCTTTGGCAGTTCAAAATCTAAAATTGGTGCCGCGAGCTTGGTGTTCAAGCCATCATACTGTTCGTAAGAAGGCATGTATTGCGTGGCGTTCTGGCGGTCACGCAGTTTTGGCTCGACAGATTGCCAATCGTTACCAAACGCAGTCACGCCCGACATTCCGGTTACAACAACTCGACGGCTCATACTAGGCCTCCGTTTACCGAAATGACTTGGCGAGTTACATAGCCTGCGATGTCAGACATAAGGTAACTGACTAAACCAGCAACTTCTTCTGGCTCTCCCATGCGGCGCAAAGGAATTTGCGGCATTGCGTGTTCTTTCACGTGTTCGTCTACCATGCCTGTGTCGATAAGCCCTGGAGCAACGCAGTTGACGGTGATTTTGCGTTTTGCCAGTTCAAGCGCGAGTGATTTTGTTGCACCAATTACGCCCGCTTTCGCTGCGCTGTAGTTAGTTTGACCACGATTACCCATTAGGCCAGAGACTGATGCAAGCGTAACAATTCGGCCGCCTTTGCGTTTTTGCACCATTGGCATAACACAAGGGTGAAGAACGTTGTAGAAGCTGTCTAAGTTGGTATGAATCACACCATCCCATTCTTCTTCGGTCATCGCAGGGAAAGCGGTATCTTTTGTGATGCCAGCGTTGCTTACTACGCCATAGTAAGCGCCGTGTTCGGCGATATCGGCTTCTAGCTTCTCACGACAATCTGCACGGTCACTGATGTCGAATTGGATAAGACGACCGCTACCACCATGCTGTTCGATGGTGTTTAGGGTGTCTTGCGCGCCTTGTTGATCGCCCATGTAATGGACAATGACTTGGAAACCATCTTTGGCTAATTGAACGGCAATGGCTTTACCGATGCCTTTGCTGGCACCTGTAACGAGGACTTGTCGGGTCATTGTTGACTCCTGATTTTCATTTCTTGTAATTTTTCTTCTGATGGAACGTAAACGTTCAATTGGCAAGTCGCTACAACAGTTCCTTGTAGCTCAATACGGGCTGAAAAAACCGCCATACCGTTATCTTCCATAACTTTTTCAGCATACACATCGAGCACCTGTCCGCGAGAAAACGTATCGCATTCAGACGTGTATCGACGGCTACCAAGTAAAAAGCCAATCGGTGGCGCTTGTTCTTTCATTAATGCGTGGTAACCAGACCACGCCGCGACAGATTGCGCCATAAACTCAATGCCAACGTAAGCTGGCACAGTTTGAGAGGCCGAGTCGAAGAACGGGTTGTGTTCTGCGATATCAACCTGGCAGTGAATCGTATCTTGTTGAACATCCAAAGCACGATCGACCAAGATCATTGGTTTGTCGTGTGGCAAAAGTTGTTCGATGGGAGGAAGTTTAGTCATGAGCGTAACCAAAAATAAGACTAATATTATTGCCACCAAAAGCAAAAGAGTTGCTGAGAATCGCTTTGTTACCGAGTTTGGTTGGCGTCTCAACTAACGATATATGGATATCGTCTGCTTTGGTTTCGCAGTGCTGTATTGGCAAATCAAGGTTGTACTTGAGAATATGCCAAGCGATCGCGGCTTCCGTTGCACTTGCTGCGCCTAATGTGTGTCCGGTAAGTGGCTTTGTCGAGCTGACGGGAACGGAGTCACCAAAGCAGCGATGAATGGCTTTGCTTTCCATCGCATCGTTTAACGGCGTTGCTGTGCCATGCGCGTTGATGTAACCAATGTCTTGCGCTGTAAGTCCTGCATTGGCCAACGCTTTTTTCATCGCTTCTTCTGCGCCTAACCCTTCTGGATGTGGTGCGGAAATATGGTGTGCGTCTGAGCTGTCGCCAGCTCCGAGAAGAGCAACGGGCGCAGGTGTTTTGCTTAGCAACATTAATGCTGCGGCTTCGCCGATATTGATGCCGTTACGGTGTTGGTCAAACGGTTTGCAAAGAGTATCGGATAGAGCTTCTAAACCGTTAAAGCCGTTTAGTGTGAGGCGACAAATGCTATCCACACCACCCACAATGACCGCATCAACAATGCCAGAGCGAATCAGGCGTTGCGCGGTTAAAAAGACACGACCACTAGAAGAACAGGCGGTTGAAACTGAGTAATGTGGGCCGCTCAAATCAAAGTAGGCGGCAATAAAATCGCTGCAGTTTCCAAGCTCTTGTTTGGTGTAATGGTAGTCGACAGGAAAATTACCGTTTGCCAGCTTTTCACCAAATGCGATTTCGCCATCTGAAATGCCAGATGTGCTGGTGCCGATCACGACCGCGATACGGTCACGACTATATTTAGCAATGGCGTCACGCACGTCGCCTTCGATTTGCTGCAAAGCCGAAAGTGCGAGGCGGTTGTTTCTCGTATCAAACTGGCTGAGTGCGGGTGGTAATTGCGGTAACGTCTGTGCAATTCGACCGATTACTGTTTGGCGGCCTGAATTTAAAATATCTTGGTCAACCACCATGTTGGATGGCTTCGCTCCCGATAAACACTGGTGGATGAGCGCATCATCTTGTCCCATGGCAGAGTGAAAGCCACAGGCCTGAATATACAAAGGTTGAGAAGAGCGAATAGGCATATTGTTATTCTAAATTGTTCTTAATTAATCTGATGTTGCAGTGTTTGAATAGAAATTGAAAACTGATGTTTGAGGTGATGAAAATCAATCTTACCCTCTAACTTGTTAGAAGAGCTGTATTGAATCTCAATGATCTTTTCACCGTCGCTATCAAAGATGGCGCGAGAATTATTTTTATCAATAATTCGCCACCTTACCTCATTTAACGATCCTTCCCAAGCGGAACTCGGCCAGAGCGTGATCATCAGGTTAAATAATACCTGTTCTGGCTGCGGTAGCGAACCTTGTAAACCATTGAGCACTTCGGTTTGAATTTGTTCTCCATCGTAAGACAGTGAGAGTACTCTTGTCCCCCAGGATGAGAAGCCTGCCAGCACCACTTCGTTGTTGGTCACTTGCAGTTGTACCGGAAGTTGCTCAGATGTTGTTTTACCATCTATTGCCCAAGAAGCCGTAATTAACTGACTGGCAGACAACTGATAGCCCAAGCTTGCGGGAGTGGGTAAGCTAACTTGGGTGTGCTCGGCAATGTCGACCTGAGGCGTCGATTGGTGAGGGACCAAGCTGCATGCACTTAAAAACAGGCTCAGTGCGAATAACGTCGCGCAGCGAAAGGCGTGATTGAAAATCATGACGTCGTTTCCTTTGTTTTAATTGCAATCGGAGAGAGCAGCCAAGCGACAAAAATACCACTTAACACCGTAATGCCGAAACTGTGAATCGCGTGAGTTTGGCTGAGTGACAGCAACCCAAATGACAGCACAGTGGTTATTGCCGAAAGGGTGATCGCCAATAGTGTGCTCACGCTGCGGGCTTTCTCGGCAAAGAACAGAGTGTAATCGATTCCGATACCAAGAATGAGCACCAAGCCAAGCAAGTTGAACAGGTTTAATGTTGTTCCCATCGCGACAGCAGTTGCCAGACCGCACGCACAAGCAATCAATGATGGCAGTAAAACTCGCCAACTGTGTTGCAGACCGTACCGCTTGATTAACACCAGAAAGATCACAGTACTGGCGGCTGCCAACAGCTCCATGATTTTGATTCGGTATTCACCAAATAGGGCGGAAATTTCTTCTGCTTTGTTTAGGTAGACAACGTCAGGCTGCGATTTGGCAAAAGACTTAACAACGGCGGAGTCTTGCAATTGGTTTAACACCACTACCGTTGCCGATTTTCCTTTAATTTTACCCAAATGGAGAAAACGCACAGGCGCTGATACTGGGTTTTGCAAGTACTGATCAACCGTGACAGGGATAAAATCGGCGTCCATTTTCGGCTTTTTATTTAAGCGCAGTCCGGATGCGAGTGGGCTGGATTGTGTCGCGTAAAGATCGCGAATCAATTGATAGTCTTGTTGCTGACGCTCCACTGAGCTCAAGTAGCGACTCAGACTCTGGTAGCTTTCGATGGTGCTGTCCGCTTTCCACGCTTCTAATGTTGGCGTTAAAGACTCCAGCTTTTTCATTAGGTTTTCGTCATCGTCGGCGGTAACGACCAACATTTGCTGCGAAGATTGCATGCCACTGAGCGTCGTAATCAAGGTTTCTTGCTGCTTGAGATCTTTCGGCATCGTTTGCAGCAGACGAATGTCGTCATCGTAGTTCAATTGCAGCAAGAAAATGCCACTCGCAACCACACATAACATCGGTAATCCGACTTTAATTCGAGGTTGATTCCAAAGCGTTAACCATTTCGCCAACAATGATTGTCCCGGTAAAGTCGAAATGGAGCGCGATGGGTTACGAGCCAGTATCGGATACCAAGCCACCACGGTGATGTAAGCAGCAATCAGACCAATGGATGAAAACAGCGCAAGCTGCTGCAAACCTGGAAACGGTGCCACTAACATGCCCAAATAGCCGATCAAACTGGTGATTAAGCCAAGTGTGATAGCTATGAAAATATGCTTTAATCCTTGCTCGCTATCCCATTCATTTCCCGCCGCAAGACGTTCGGTTAGGTAGTGGAATGCGTAGTCGATAGACACGCCGATTAAACTTGCGCCAAACACTAAACTGAACAGATGGACTTTTCCAAAAATCCACGTCGTAACGGACAAAGCAACGAGCAAACCAATGGTGATGGAAAGCAGTGCCAGAGACAGTGGCATCACACTACGAAAGACCAACACGAACAATGCAATGATACCGAGCAGAGAGAACACACCGATGGTACTGATCTCCGATTTGGCACTTTGCGTACCAAAGTCGGCGTAAAATAGAACGCCAGTATGTGCCACTTTAGCGCCATATTTCTGCGCGACGCTTTGCTCTAGCGCTTGAATGTCAGGGACGGCAAGCTGCCCAGTTAGGCTATAAGGCGAGTCTTTTAGCTCAGCAGTAATAAGCAAGTATTGAGCACCGTCTTTTTCGACGGACAGATAGCCGTTATCCAATCGGAAAGAGGACGATTGCTGGGTAACTTGGCTTAAATAATCACGAAATAGCAAGAAAGGATCATTTTGTAACTCTTGCCCAGTCACTCCAGAAAAGGGGTTGTACAGAGATTGAATCACATGCTGCACTTGCTGTTCTGGATTTTTGCTTAAACGCTCTCGTTGTTCAGGCGTCAGCAATTGGAAACGGTGCTTAAAGTAGTAACTCGCCCAAGCTTGCTGCTCTTGAGGTGAGATTTTTCCCACCACATCGCGAAAATGATTACTTTGTCGTAACCCCTTATCAAATTCAGTGGCCGCTGCAAAAAGGGCATTTTTGTCCGGCGCTGTGATCACGAAAATGACTTTGTCGCTCATACTTGCCGAGACCGACTCAAAGGCTTGCTCAGCCACTGGGTTTTGTTGGTTCTTCGGCAACAGTTTTAAAATGTTGGTCTCAATCGGAGATTCTGCACTCCAAACCCACTGTTTGAGTAGCAACGCGCCCGCTAAAACAACGAGATTGAGCCAAACCAGAGCAAGGGTATGAGTGCCAAGACTGAGTTTAGAAACGGAATTGAGCGTCTTCGGCATCCGTGAGTTCCTGAGGTAGAGAGGTCTGGTTTGTAAACGTGATTTCGGTCTTATCGCCGCGCAGCTCTTGTAGGGTTAGGCGATCAATGTGCGTTTTACCGGAAAGAGTGATGGATTGAAACACCGCATTTAATGGCGACTGTTTTGGCACTAAAACGAGCTGCCATTGATTGTTCTCAACTGAAAAATCGAGTGTGAATTGTTCTTGCAGTGCAGAAGTATCCCCGTGGAACACGGATAAAAACACATGGCTAAAGTAGAACGCCATTGGGTTTTCTTGTGCAGAGATCGTTTTCGGATCTTGGTTGGCAAAAGTCTGACGAAGTTTGTTTTCCGTCAATACCAAATTGACTGCGAAAGGTTCTGTTTGTTGCCACAACAAGCCATGTGTTTTGCTCAGTGTGAACTGACCTTTAGAGGTTAGAGGTTGACTGAACATTTCCAGATGACGCTGCTGCGTAAAATCTCCGCGTACGATTTCATGCTGAGACAACTGCTGTTGAAGCGACGCCAAATCCGTTACGTTTGCTGTCGGTGTGGCCAGTGCTGGAACAGAAAATATCAACAAAAAAGAGAGTAACCACTTTTGCATTAGTTCAGGCTCCCATGGTTGTGCCATTGCTCTACTTTATCTAAAAAGACTGCTGGAGAAACAAAGCACATCTCTTGCTTTTCAATGGATACGGCGACTTGCGTTGTATGCGCTTTGCACATACGTTGATTCGTTTCGGCGTCGTAAATCACGTAATCCACACGCAAGCGGTTTTCCCACTCCGTGAGTTGCGCGGTAATGCGAATGGTGTGATTAAACGGAATCGCCTTGACGTATTTAACGCGCGTGTCGATGATCGGCCACATATACCCAGAGTCTTGCATATCGCGATAGCTGTATTGGATCTTCTCCATCAGCACACGACGCGCTTCTTCAAAATACCGAAAGAAGTTGCCGTGATATATCACGCCCATCGGGTCAGCATCTTGGAATGAGGTGACCATAGTCACCTCCGCTTCTAATGGGTAGAGAACCTGCTCTTGCATTATACCTCCGCGTAGAGTGGCCAATGACGTTGCTGAATGCGTTCAATGAAATGACGCAAATCTTGTTCCAATGGGCGATCTTCAATCACAAACTCAAACTCGCTCAGCACGGCGTCACGAATTACTCGCAAACTCTGACTCATGTGGTGTTCGTCCAATTCGTTATGACGACGACGAATCTCAACCGCTTGAACGCTTGCTAGGAGTGAAGCCGCAGCAACTTGCTCTGTTAACTCAAGTACGCGTAGGCAGTCACGAGCCGCAATGGTGCCCATGCTCACTTTGTCTTGGTTGTGACATTCGGTTGAGCGAGAAAAAACGCTCGCTGGCATGGTGTTTTTCAACGCTTCAGCCGTCCAAGCTGAGATACCAATCTGAACCGCTTTAAAGCCGTGGTTGATCGGTTTACGCTCGCCTTCTGCACCGGTTAAGTTAAACGGCAGGCCGTTATTGAACTTGTAATCCATCAGTTGCGCCATCTGACGATCCAGCAAATCAGCTAAGTTGGCAATGTTCACTTTCAACGTATCCATCGCCATTGCGATATGACCACCGTAGAAGTGACCGCCGTGCAGAACGCGCTCATTGTCGCCATCGATGATTGGATTGTCGTTGGCACTATTTAGTTCATTCTCAATCAATTGACGTAGCCAAGGCAGTGAGTCTTGCACCATGCCAATGACGTGTGGCGCACAACGCAGCGAGTAACGATCTTGCAGTCGGTCGCTATTGCGTGGCGGACGCTCAGCATTGAGATCATCACGCAGCCAAGCCGCAACTTGCTGTTGACCAGGATGAGGTTTTACCGCAAACAACGCTTCATCAAAGTGGAAGTCATTACCTTGCATACCCACAGAGACCATCGCGGTAATCTTGGTGCAAAGCTGCGCTAGGTATTCTGCACGTTTGTAGGCAAGACAGGCGAGGGCCGTCATCACGGATGTACCGTTCATTAACGCCAAACCTTCTTTTGGTTTTAGGCGAATTGGCTCAATGCCCAGCTCTGCAAACACTTCTTGTGTTGGTCGCACATCACCTTTGTAAAGCACTTCACGTTCGCCAATTAAGGTCGCCGCTAGGTAAGACAGAGGCGTTAAATCGCCACTTGCGCCCACCGAGCCCTCTTGTGGAATACGCGGCGCAATGTCGTGGTTGATAAGCGTAACGATTTGGTTCAACAGATCGTGAGACACGCCAGATACGCCTTGCGACAATGAACATAAACGTGTTGCCAGCACCGCACGAGCTTGCTCATGAGAAAGGATTTGACCTAAGCCACAACCATGGAAGCGTGTAAGGTGCAACGGAAGTTCATCCACAAGAGCGGGTGGAATCGCCACAGTACATGAATCGCCGTAACCCGTGGTCACGCCGTAAATAACGCCTTCTTCCTTCAGTAATCGTTCCAGAAACGCCACGCCACGATCAATTTTCGCGGTAAATTCTGGCGAGGTGTTCATGTGTGCCTTTGCACCTTGAGCAATGGCAACGACATCTTCGATGGTTAAAGATTGGGCACCAAAAGTGATGTTGTGATTATTGTTGTTTGTCATGTGGCTGATTACTTAAAGTCCAGAAGTTAAAAAAGTTGTACCACTGTAACGGCGCTTGCAGTGTGTGGTGTTCTAATCTTTGTGCGTACTGTTGAACAACGCGTTCTAGTGCCTGCTGACGCTCCTTGCGTGGTAGCGTGACTTGGTCACTAAAGTGTTCAAAGTACACATTAAAATGCGGAGTGTTCGCTTCATCGTCGCGTAGGCCGAAGAGTAAGTAAACCGGCGCTTTTAATACCGAGGCTAGCATGAATGGGCCTTGCGGGAATGGTGCAGGTTTACCAAGAAAATCTGCCCAAACGACACGATTTTCTTTGCTGGTGGAAGTGCGATCGCCAACGATCACCACCCATTCGCCTTGCTCGATTTTTTGTTGAAGCAGAATCGCGGTGTCTGGTCCCATTGAGCTGACTTGAATCAGATTCAGTTCCGAATTTGGGTTTACCGCCTTCATTACCGCATTAAATTGTTCAGCGTGTTGGGTAAATACCAAGGCATTGATTTTGACATGAGAGTGTCGACGACCAAGCGCACGGCAGAGTTCGATATTGCCAAGGTGCGAGCCTAAAATGAGCACGCCTTGTTTTTTCTGCGCCATCTCTTCGAAATGATGCTGGCCGTGAATGGTTAGGTTATCGACGTTAAAGTCACCTTGCCATGCTGCCAGTTTGTCGAGCATGGTTCGCCCAAAAGAAAGCAGATGATGATAGCTGTCCAACTGTTTTGGTAGTGCGATGCTCTGCTGCGTTGCGTAGTACTGCAAGTTTTGCAGGTAAATCTCAGACGCTTCACGGGCAGATTTACCCGTGAAGTGGTAGTAGCGCATGACTAATTTTAAAATCAGGTCAAACGCTTTTCTGCCGAACAAGCGGTAAACCGCGAGTAAGGTTTTGATGCCTAAAATCGTGCCTTGTTCTTTTCGTTTCGACCAGTGGGCATTACTGTCATCTGTGTTTTGGCGCTTTCTGGCGAGTAGCGAAGGAATGCGCGGCAACATGCCAAAAAATAGGCGAGTGTGCATCCAGCTTATCTTGACGTTATCCCACAATGCGTCGAAGTGGGAAATGCCACCTTCAGGGTAGATCACGCGCGTTGGAACAAAATCAATGTCGACGCCTTCCCAGTACATTCGCACTAGAATTTCGATATCAAAATCCATGCGTTTGCCGATGCTGTACTTGTTCAACACGGCGACCGTTTTCGCCACTGGGTAGGCGCGAAAACCGCACATGCTGTCTTTGATAGATAGTGACAAGGTTTCTATCCACACCCAAATGTGCGTAGCGTAGCGACCATACAAACGGGCTTTAGGTACGCTCTCGTCGTATATCGGTTGGCCCGAAATCAGGTTATCTGGTTTTGTTTCGCTGGCGCTGAGCAATTTCGGCAATGCTTCTAGGTCGTGCTGACCATCTGCGTCGATTTGAATGGTGTGCGTAAAACCAAGTTGGTGAGCTTGATGTAGGCCTGCCATCACCGCGCCACCTTTGCCTTGGTTTTCGCTCAAACTAATCAGTTTTATCAGCCCTTGTTCACTCAAAGCAGAAAGCGCTTGTTTGGTGTCTTCATTGCTGCCGTCGTCCACGACCAGCACTGGCAAAGCGAAAGAGGATAACGACGCAACCACGTCTGCAATTGTGCTGCCGTGGTTGTAGCAAGGAATTAAAAAGCAGGGGCGATAATCACTCACGTGACTCACCCAGTTTCATTTTTCCTGACGAGTGAGTCACCAAGGTTTCACCGTTTTTCGATGTGTACTTAAAGGTCAATTTCTCACGCTCATTGTCCCAAGAGAGTGAGAGGCAAACGTCGGCGTTTGGCAGAATCGGCTCTTGAAATTTGATGACTTCCATTCCTTTAAATACCTTGGGAGTATTCAAATATTGAACGGCGTAGAACAACGCCCAATCAATTTGAGTGACGCCGGGTAAAAGAGGGAAGTGATTGAAATGACCTTGGAAATCTAAGATGTCAGCATCCACTCGCAGCGACAGCTCCGCGGTATGGTCACTCACTTCAATATTCTGAATAGTTGGTTTTCTTTTTTCCATGTTACTAGCTTTATTGGAATAGTTTTTCAATTTCAGCAACTTGGCGTTTGCCTTGGCTGTTCAATGGAATTTCGTCGACCACTCGGAATTTTCTCGGGATAGCGATCGGTTCTAGCCAATTGCGCAGTGCCTTGCGAAGCTCAAGCCAAAATTTGCCTTTACCAAGTTCATTAAGCACATCGCTGCCTTGATCGTTAAGTACGATGATCGAGACTAACGTGAGGCGACCAGATTCTTCCATTGGGATCACCACGCTTTCTTGAACCCACGGCAATTGCTCTAAACGTTTTTCCACTTCGACAAGGGAAATACGCTTTTCTTCGACTTTGACGATTCGGTCAGTGCGTCCACGCAATTCAAAAGAAATACTATCATGGAAATAGCATTCATCCGCAGTTTGGTACCAAGTGTTTTCATCAATGTGTGGCGAGCGGAGCTTTAAACAATTTTCATGGTTAAGCTCGGCTTCAATACCAGGGAATAACGTCCAGGGAGTACTGGCTTCGTGCTGCTGACGGTAAGCGATGCCGCCGGTTTCTGTGCTGCCAAAAACTTCAATAGGAAGTGACCCAAACAACAACTGGCTGTGCTGCGCGGCTTGGTTTGGCAAGGGACCACCAGAAGAAAATACGCACCGAATCGCAACCGGATTGTGCTCTTCACTGAGTCGTTTTAGTAACGCAGGGCTGCTTACTAGCGTGGTGTCAGCATCAGCGTGATGGACAATTTGCTCTGGGAACTCAAGGTTGTGTGCTGAAAATGGACGTGCGGAGCACAAAGGCCACAATACGCGGAACAGCAAGCCGTAAATGTGTTGATGAGAAACGGTGCTTTCAACGCGTGTGCTGGCAACCGTGTCGCCCCATAGGTTATCTAGAATAGAAACTTCGATATCGAGCTGTTTCAGCGTTTTTGCAATGGCTTTTGGTGTGCCGCTTGAACCCGAAGTAAATAGCGTTACTGGTATTTCTGCCAGGTTTAATTCACGCCAAAAATAAGGTTGTTTGGCCTCTGGCTCGTTAATCACGGTGGTTTCTAGCAATGATTGAGCTTCGATCAAAAGCGAGCTCACCAATTCTGGAACCGAGACATCGGCATCATGCAGCAACAAATCGTAGTGCTCACTGAGCTCTTTGAGTGCTTCTAGTTGGTAATTACCAGGTAATACAATGGATTTTCCTGCATAACAACAAGCAAAAAAGCCAACGGCAAACAGGTAGCTGTTGCCAAAACACAACGCAATGTTTTGCGTTGGTTGGGTTTCTAACTGCTGAGCAAGTGTTGCGACGTGCTGCTGGAAATCACCCCACGTGATAACCGTGTCGCGCTCGTAAGAGACTGGGGATTGCTCAGACCTCTCTGCGATGAACAAGGTCGCTAGGGAGGTAAAGCTCGAATACGTTGTATTCATACGATTAGTGTTCCTTTCGAACAAATTGACGCACGATCCATTCTCCAGCGAACAAGCCACCAGCAAGTAAGTAGCTGATGAGGCCGTTATAAAGCGTCCATATTTTTACTGGTAGGAAACAGGTATAGAGTGCAACAGCAGCGTTGAGCGTAAAAAAGGCGCACCAAACCATCGTCACTTTGCGAGTGTAAGTCACGCCACTAGCCGGAAGGTCGGGTTCTTGCAAGCGAGCAAGCCTCTCTATGATCGATTGCGGCTGTTTTAAGCTCAGTCCAAATACACACAGCATACATACATTGACAACGACAGGGTAAAACTGAAGCCACCCATGTTGTTTAAACACCATGCCAAGCGTAATTAGGACAATGCCAACAGCGCCCGTAACGAGCGCCAAGAACTTAAACTCTTTTAGTGGGGTCTTATTTGCGACGAAAACACGCAAAAGTAACGCAGCAATTAACAAGCCCCCAACTAAGTTCAAGCCAAATTTATCTATACCGAAATAGACGGCGAAGGGGTAGGCAAACAGTACAATTGCAGACAGACCAGTCAGCAATTGGCGCATTAACTTTCCTTCAATAACTCAGTAACAGCGTTAACCACATCGTCGACGGTTCTTACTGTACTAAATTCTGCCGGCTTGATTTTTTTGCCAGTGACATTCTGTAGGTGTACGACCAAATCAACGGCGTCAATGCTATCAAGATCGAGATCTTGGTATAAGTGCGCATCTGATTGAATGTCGGCTGCATCAATTTCGAACAGCTCAACAAGCGCATCTTTAACTTGTTCAAATACTTGATCTTTATTTACATCAGTCATGAATATACCTACAACTTATTCATTAGTTTGAGAAGAAACGTATTTCGCTAGATTTGCTACAGACGCAAAGTGTTCGCGCGTATTTGAGTCGTCGGCATCAATAACGATGTTGTATTGTTTTTTTATTGCGAGTCCAAGCTCAAGCGCGTCGATAGAATCTAAGCCAAGTCCATCACCAAAAAGTGGTGCATCCGTTTCAATATCATCTACGGTTAAATCTTCAAGGTTTAAAGCATCAATAATAAGTTGCTTAATGTCGTTGTGTAACTGTTCCACTGGGACCTGCTTATTAATAAAAGTTTTCTGGAAAAATGTTTTCAGCTAGGTGCTGTTGTAAGCGTCGCGCCGCTATTGTCGGCGACGTAGTTTGCTTTATAAAGGGGGTAATCTCAACTTTATCCTTAACTTCAACCCTGAAAAAGGGCTTTGTTGCCGGTACTTGATACCATTTTTTCTCTTTTGTGAGGAAACTTGGCGTTACCGTAATATGGACAACTCTTAAATCTCGTTCTGTTCTTACCGCAATTTGTGCTGCACCGCGTTGTAATTTCGGCTCTACACCTGGTGTTGTTCTTGTTCCTTCAGGAAATATAAGCAACACGTTGCCTTTGTTAAATCGTTCATCACAAAGTGCTAATAAATCATCCGGTGCTTCATTGGGAATATATCCGGCTGCTTTTACGATGTGCTTCATAAAAGGATTCGACCATATTGCCGATTTTACTAAACAGTCGCAGCGATTTAATTGTGAAGCAATGAGAACGTAATCGATTAAACTAGGGTGGTTGGCAACAATTAAACAATTACGATCTTGTTGAAGAATATCGGCCCCAATAATTTGATAATCGATTGCGCCACTCAACTTCATCAATTTACAAAATGTGTTGAATGAATATCGAATCGCACCTTGAACTTTATATTCGCGTTCCGTTTGGTCTGAAACAAAAATACGAATGGTCGGAATAACAATGAAGCTCAGTACTAAACCACCTAACCCAAATACTGAAAAACAAAAGCCTGTTGCTAGCACACGCCAATACTGATTTAAGCGAGTCATTTTTTGTGCCATTCCCAAGCTTGTTGCGGAGCGAAAATAGTCCACTGGCTTTTATCTAACAAGTATTGTTGCAAAAATACTAAACCTTGAGGAAGAGGATGACCGGAACGTTCTGCGTTTATGGAGCTTTGTATCGCGAACTTGTCTCCATGAGAAAGTATTAAGCCAAGTCCAAACCCTTGGTATTGTTGGTTTTCATATTCTAAATAAGAGTCAGGCATAGGCTCATCAAAATCAACAAGCAGTAATTTTTTGTCAGGATTGTCGGACAAAAACAGCCATGCTTCTAATATTGCGCTTTGGAATGTGTTTTCTGCCGCAGCGATAGAAGTTAGGGGAATGGGTTGTTTAGTTGCGATAGTGGCAAGCCCTGCGGCGGTATTGTGCACCGATTGAGAAAAAGCCATCGGAGACGCCTCTTCTCCATTAATTATATCTTCAACTAGTGCGACGCTGCGATGCAGTTCACCATGACGGCTTGAAAATACAAGGTAATCAACTTGATGTTGATTAAGCATTTCGATTGCAGTTTGTACCGCCAGTTTACTGAGTGGGCTCATTCTTCTGCGCATCATCGCAGGAATATTTGCAACATTGATTTTGCCATCTTCTGGCCATTTTATCTCTGTTGCCCATTGTTTCCATTCATTGGATTCGGATAAACCGAATGAATTCGCTGTCCACGCATCAATATTGAACGAAATGTTGATCTTCGAGTTTGGCATATTGGGTTAAATTGTTTATTTTACAGCTCGATACAAATTGGGGTTGACCCAAATTCACAATAAAAAGGAAATTATCATGTCGCGTTTTAAGCTGTATGTCTCGTTATTATTAACTTTGCTTCTTGTTGGTTGTGGACGAGTACAACCTGTAATGAATGTGGAGGATACTCCAGTTGCTTATGATCTTCAAAATAAACAAGTAAAAATGGCCATAGTGCAATCAGCAACTAACCGAGGCTGGACGATCGAAGAAGTAAGCCCTGGTGTTCTTATTGCAAAAATCCACGTTCGTAAACACTCTGCAGAAGTAAAAATCCCATACAATAATAAATATTACTCAATTATTTATCTCAACTCAGTAAATCTCAAAGCAAGTGATGGCAAAATCCACCGCAATTACAATCGTTGGGTAAACAACTTGAATGTTGATATTCAGCGAGCTATTGCATTGTTGGGCAATCAATCTCAACAATAAAACTATTAATTGCAGTTAGGTTTTTCCGTGTTAAATCAAAATAATGACCCTTTTAATGCTTTTGAAGCGAAGACAGAAGCTCAGAAGTTATCTTTTGCACCAATCGTGTTCCAGACCGCCAAAACGCTTCGAGATTTAGGTATTTTAGCCGCTTTAGACAGCGCTGGCGCACAAGGCATGAGTGCCACAGATATTGCCGAGAAAACGGGAGTATCAGAATATGGTGTTAAAGTACTGTTGGATATGGCGATTAGTGCGCATATTGTTTTATGGGAACGACCTAACTATTCGCTTGCAAACCTTGGTTTTTACCTTCTTCATGATGGTATGACGAATGCAAACATGGATTTTACGGCAGATGTTTGTTACGCCGCGATGATGCATTTGACGGAAGCAATTCAAGAAGGTAAACCGTCAGGTTTGAAAGAGTTGGGTAATTGGGAGACCATTTATCAAGGTCTATCGACGTTACCAGAACAAGCCAAACAGAGCTGGTTTAAGTTCGATCATTTCTATTCGGATCGCTCGTTCCCACTTCTGCTTAAAGAGGTATTTGCAAGCAAGCCAAAGCATCTTGTGGATATTGGCGGAAATACGGGAAAATGGGCGATTCAGTGTTGTAAACATGACCCTGACGTTCAAGTGACGATTGTTGATTTACCGCAGCAATTAGAAGTAGCGATGAAGAATGTTTCAGAAAACCAGTTCGTCGAGCGTGTACGTCCATACCCTGCAAACATGCTGGATAAAGCACAAACATTGCCTGAGCATGCTGACGTATGGTGGATGAGCCAGTTCTTGGATTGCTTTTCCCCAATTGAGATCCTCAATATCCTTAAAAAAGTTAAAGCCCAGTTAACGAAGGGAGATACTATTTACGTATTGGAGCTGTTTTGGGATGCTCAAAAATACGCGGGAGCTTCCTATAGCCTTAATGCCACTTCTCTTTATTTTACCTGTTTAGCTAACGGTAATAGTCGCTTTTATCGCAGTGATGATTTCTTAGAAATTGTCGAAGCGGCAGGTTTATCTGTCGTTGAAAGAACCGACAATATTGGCCTTGGTCATACCTTATTAAAACTACAAGCAAACTAAATTCAGAATGAAAACAGAGCTCAAGCAAGTTGTTGTCGTAGGAGCGGGGCCATCAGGTTCAACCGTTTCTGCCTTATTAAAATCGCGTGGCATAGATGTTGTTGTCTTAGAAAAAGCGACTTTTCCACGTTTTTCCATAGGAGAAAGCCTACTCCCTGCATGTATGGAAGTTGTTGAACAAGCAGGAATGACTCATGCAGTAAAGCAGTTTGGTTTCCAGTATAAAGATGGTGCTGCATTTCGTCGTAATGGCGTATACACCCAGTTCGACTTTACAAACAAATACACACCAGGACCGGGCACGACGTTTCAGGTTCAACGTGCCAACTTTGATAAAGTATTGGCAGATAGCGCTGAAGAGCAAGGCGTAGAGATTCGCTATCAGCATGAACTGCTCAATCTAGTGTTTGAAGGGAAAAAGTCTCGATTAGAAGTGCTCGACTCAAATAAGAAGGCTTATCAAATCGAAGCAGATTTTGTGTTGGATGCCAGTGGCTTTGGGCGTGTTTTGCCACGCTTGTTGGAGCTAGAAGAACCTTCTTGTCTTCCGCCTAGAAAAGCGATCTTTACCCATATCGAAGATCATATCTCTCCCCAAGAGCCGGAATACGATCGCAACAAAATTTTAATTTCAGTTCATCCTGAAAATCACGACGTATGGTACTGGCTAATCCCATTCTCTAATGGTACTTGTTCGTTTGGTGTGGTGGGTGAGCCAGAATTTTTCGAACAATACCCAGAAGATAAGATTGCAGCGTTGCAGCAGTTAGCCAATGAAGAGCCGGGTTTGGCTTCTTTGTTGAGAAATGCGAATTACCCGAATCCAGCAGGCGAGTTGGGTGGCTATTCTGCTAACGTCAAACGTTTAGCGACAGAGCACTACGCGTTGCTTGGTAATGCAGGTGAGTTTCTTGATCCTGTATTTTCATCGGGTGTCACTATCGCCATGAAATCGGCAGAGTTTGCAGCGGACTGCGTGGTTCGTCAGCTGAATGGTGAAAAGGTTGATTGGCAAGAAGAGTACTCGCAACGCTTAATGGTGGGAGTGAACACATTCCGCACTTATGTGGAAGGCTGGTACAACGGCACGTTGCAAGATGTGATTTTCTATCAAAACCCGAACCCACGTATTAAACAGATGATTAGTGCGATTTTGGCTGGATATGCTTGGGATACGAATAATCCTTACGTAAAACAAAGTGAGCAGCGTTTGTCGACGCTTGCAGAACTGGTTCGGGAAGCTGAACTGTAAGAATATACATTCGCTTATCCGAGAATCAGTAAGCCCAGGTCTTACCAAAAAATTGGTAAGACCTTTTTAATGCCTCTTTACTTTTACTTCTAGCGTGTTGGAGACACATTGACCACTTACATCGGTGTGTATCGAATTTGAGAATTTTTATGGTGACATTGATCACATCTAGAATTCCTGTTGCTGATATTTATATTAAATTTGTAGGAAATGGATTACATTCTGGGAGTGTTCCCTACATCCGGCTTCGTTGTGAAAACGGTTTATAAGCAACTGTATAAGTTAGTAAAGTTCCAAAAACTACATCAAAAAAAAGACAAGTTTCTTACCAAATCAATTCGCTTGGTGAGTTCGAGCCATCGACTACGCCAAACGCTTCCTCTACTTTCTAAAATTGTCGAAGAACATGACGCATCAACGGTCTCTTCGATTGCAGATCCCGAGAACGCGGTCGCGTGGGGAGGGAAAGTTTCTCCAGAGTTCAAATCTAAAGTCATCCGTATTAGTAAAGAGCTAAAGATCAATCCTAATCATCTTATGGCGTGCATGGCATTTGAAACTGCTGAAACTTTCAGTCCAAGCATCAAAAATGGTTCCGGAAGCGGGGCTACAGGGTTAATTCAATTTATGCCCTCTACCGCAGAGTCATTAGGAGTGAACACAAAGACTCTTGCGAGAATGAGCGCGCTTGAACAACTTGACTATGTGAAAGCGTACTATTGGCCCTATCGAAATAAAATTAATAGCTTAGAAGATGCTTACATGGCCATTCTCTACCCTGCTGCGATTGGTAAACCGCCGTCTTTCGTTTTGTTCAGACAAGGCTCAATTGCCTATCGACAGAATGCAGGTATCGACCGCCACAAAACGGGGAAAATCACGCTTAATGATGTTTCCTACAAAGTGAGGCAAAAATTAGAAAAAGGTTTGCAGCCCAATTTCATGGGCTAAGATTGTGTCATGTTCCTAGTTTTTCGCGCATGAATCCTTCTGTTACTTCACGGGGATTCTGATACACTACGCGCCCATTTCCTCTGTTGAGACCTTTCTATGCCATTTTCTAAGCTTGGTTTAAGCGCATCGATTGCTGATGCAGTAAAAGCGCTAGGTTATGAAAAACCCACTTCTATCCAACAAAAAGCCATTCCAATCGTATTGCGTGGCCGCAATTTAATTGCAGCAGCGCAAACGGGCACAGGTAAAACGGCCAGTTTTGTTCTGCCAATCTTAGAAAAGCTTAGTCGAGGCGAAACGCAACGTAAAAAACGCGCTCGTGCGATTATCCTAACGCCAACACGCGAACTTGCGCTTCAGGTTCATCAAAGTATTGAAGCTTATGGTAAAAACTTACCATTACGCTCAATGGCGATGTTTGGTGGTGTGGATTATGCACCACAAAAACAAGCCTTGATCGAGGGTGTCGATATTGTGGTAAGCACGCCTGGGCGCTTGATTGATCTGTACGGTCAACGCGCGATTCACTTTGATGAAGTGGAAATGCTAGTGCTTGATGAAGCCGACAAAATGTTGGATATGGGATTCATCGATGCGATCGACAAAATCGTCGACTGTATGCCAGAACATGTGCAAAGTTTGTTGTTCTCAGCGACGTTATCTAACCCTGTTCGTGACTTGGCCAAAAATGCGATTATTGATCCTGAAGAGATCACGATTGCAAAGCACAGTGCCTCAAAATCAAATATTAAACAGTGGATCACGACCGTCGATAAAGACATGAAGTCGTCGCTGTTAAGTCACTTGCTTAAAGAAAATGACTGGTCGCAAGTACTGGTATTTATTGAAACTAAACACGGCGCAGCCAAACTGGTAAGCCAACTTGAGAAACGTGGCATTGTGGCAGAAGCATTCCACAGTGGCCGTAATCAGCGTGTTCGCCAGGAATTAATAGAAAAGTTTAAAGCGGGTGAAATCCAGTACTTAGTCGCAACCGGCGTTGCTGCTCGCGGTATTGATATTGATAATCTGCCAGTTGTCATCAACTACGATTTACCTTACCCAGCTGATGAGTATGTACATCGTATTGGTCGTACAGGTCGTGCTGGCGCGAAAGGTGAGGCGATATCACTGGTTTCAAAAGACGACTTTAAGAACCTCTGCATGATTGAAAGTCGTTTAGGGCACTTGCTAGAGCGAGTGGAAATTGAAGGTTTTGCGCCAAGAAAGCCAGTACCAATTTCAATTTTAAATTACGTGCCTAAGAATAAACGTAAACCGCACGATAAGCGCGAATCAAAATAGCCAGTTTATCCCATGATCTAAAAGCCGCATTCTTGCGGCTTTTTGCGTTTTAAGGCATCCAATTATGTAGCCATCGAGACGGTTTCTATTCGGTAATGAGGAAAAAAGTTAATCAGTGTCATACGCTTAACACGTAAAGTGAATCAAGGTGCGTTAAGCTTTTGTCAATTATCTGTCCGCAGGTTTGCACAAGGTAAGGAATGGGCGCAAACTTTTTTGCTTGCTAATGAATGCATAAGATGGGGCACAAATGAAAACAGGTGATAAGCAATTCGCCGTTATTGGTCTTGGCCGATTTGGTTTGGCAGTGTGTAAAGAGTTACAAGATTCAGGCGCTCAAGTTTTAGCCGTTGACATCAACGAAGACAGAGTTAAAGAAGCCGCCAGTTTTGTTAGTCAGGCGGTTGTGGCTAACTGTACTCACGAAGAGACGGTTGCTGAGCTCAAACTTGATGATTACGACATGGTGATGATTGCCATCGGAGCGGATGTCAATGCCAGTATTCTTGCGACATTGATAGCTAAAGAGGCGGGAGTAAAGTCAGTATGGGTTAAAGCCAACGACCGGTTCCAAGCTCGTGTTCTGCAAAAAATTGGCGCAGACCACATTATCATGCCTGAGCGTGACATGGGAATACGTGTCGCGCGTAAAATGCTCGATAAACGGGTTCTTGAGTTCCACCCATTAGGCAGTGGCTTAGCTATGACGGAGTTTGTGATTGGCTCTCGTTGGATGGGTAAGACACTAAGTGATTTGGCTCTGTGCAAAGTCGATGGCGTGCAAGTGCTAGGGTTTAAACGGGGCCCAGAAATTACCAAGGCACCTGACCTTAATACCACACTAGAAATTGGTGACCTAATTATTGTGGTCGGCCCTCAAGATGCGCTCGCAAATAAATTAAAATCGCTATGACGTATTTTCATCAGAAAGGTGTTTTTTACGCACCAGATGGTAAACAAGAGAAAGCGAAAGGCAACGAACCGCGAATTATATTGCTCAGTTTTCTCGGTGTTTTACTGCCTTCTGCGGTATTGCTAACCTTGCCAGTTTTTTCTGTTACGGGCCTGTCGATAACGGATGCTTTGTTTACCGCAACGTCCGCTATTAGTGTGACAGGGCTTGGTGTTGTCGATACTGGGCAACACTTTACGCTTGCGGGTAAAATCTTGCTGATGTTTTTAATGCAAATCGGTGGGTTGGGGCAGATGACTTTGTCGGCGGTCTTACTCTATATGTTCGGCGTGCGTTTGAGTTTGCGTCAACAAGCGCTGGCGAAAGAAGCATTAGGGCAAGATCGGCAAGTCAATCTAAACCGACTAGTAAAGCGGATTGTTGTTTTCGCGCTTGTTGCAGAAACGATCGGGTTTATTTTTCTCTCTATCCGCTGGGTCCCTGAAATGGGCTGGCAGACTGGTATGTTTTACGCCTTGTTTCATGCAATTTCTGCATTTAACAACGCTGGGTTCGCGCTGTTTTCTGACAGTATGATGAGCTTTGTGAATGATCCGTTGGTTATCTTTACACTGGCGGGGCTATTCATTTTTGGCGGGCTTGGTTTTACTGTTGTGGGTGACATCTGGCTAAACTGGCGCAAAGGTTTCCACTTTTGGCATCTTCACACCAAAATCATGCTGATTGCGACACCGATATTGCTCTTAGTCGGAACGATGCTGTTTTGGTTACTTGAACGAAGCAACCCAAACACAATGGCGTCTTTACCTGCAACAGGGCAATGGTTGGCGGCATTCTTTCAATCTGCGAGTGCTCGAACGGCAGGGTTTAATAGTGTTGACTTGGCGCTGTTTACCCAGCCAGCCTTACTGGTCATGATTGTTCTGATGTTAATTGGAGCGGGTTCCACCTCAACGGGGGGCGGTATTAAAGTTTCCACATTTGCTGTTGCGTTTATGGCTACGTGGACCTTTTTACGCCAAAAGAAACATGTGGTTATGTTTAAGCGAACCATAAATTGGCAAACTGTGACTAAGTCATTGGCAATTATCGTTGTGAGCGGAGCCATCCTGACAAGCGCAATGTTTTTATTGATGCTTACCGAGAAGGCCAGCTTTGATAAAGTTATGTTTGAAACCATTTCCGCATTTGCCACAGTGGGGCTCACCGCCGGTTTGACTGCGGAACTTTCTGAACCTGGTAAATACATTATGATCGTGGTGATGATCATTGGTCGTATTGGGCCGCTCACGCTTGCCTACATGTTGGCACGTCCTGAACCTACCTTGGTCAAATACCCAGAAGACGCCGTTATTACAGGTTAATATAGCGTTAAACAATGGCCGCGCGACCACTACGAGCATTGATTAATAGCAGTGCTCGTACATTTATAGAATATGTGGAATGTTGCCCAGTTTTACCTATAAATTCGTAGAAGTTCATTTCTTCTTCCTTTCGTTTCGATACTATTCATTCACTCAATTTATATTCTCAGAAGCTACGCTCGTAACAGCGTTTTGGAATCCGACGCTTTTGTAGTGTGACACCAAACTACGTCGTGTTATCTGAGCGAATTGATACCAGCCTTCGTCAATAGTCACTCAGTCTTACTCTATGCCCATAGGGTTACTTTGTGTTTGTTGTGCTTGGTATGAATGAACGAATCGAAAAGATGGAGTCGTACTTTGAAATTCAACACACTCGCCATGGCTATGCTAACTGCGCTTCTTGCAGGGAAGAGCATGGCAACTACTCCGCCATCGCCGGTTTGGCATACTATTGCGTTGAGCGATGGTAGCTCCAGTGAGGCAATTCTACGTGGAACGGCAGATTTCCACTGGTTTGAAGATAAGCAGGGCAATGCCTTACTTCAGGAAGACGGCGTTTGGTTTTTCGCGCAGATTCAGCGCGAGTCAGACACGCCAATATTGATCTCGACAGGTGTGGTGAAAACGCAGTCGAGTGAGCCACCTGAGTCGGCGAAGTTTCGCCCGGATTTACAAGTTAAACCGCAATTATCTTCTCTAAAAACCATTGAGCCGATGGCACGAAAAAACCTACTGCGTTCGGCGCAAGGTTACCAGGCGATGAGCAGTTCAACGGTAAAGCAGCAGCCCCTATTGGTTGTGCAAGTTTCGTTTGATGACCAAGCAATGGTGCATGATTTTGAGCAACGCGTATTTAATACCAATGGTCAAAGCGTTGTGGATTACTTTGATAAAAACTCTCAAGGTAAATTCAAAGTTGTTCCTGCACTTGAGAGTTACGGCACCGCCAATGACGGTGTGATAGATGTGACTGTGGCACAAAGCCACCCTAACTGTCACTCTAGTTCGACTGATAAGACATGCACCGCCAAGTTGAATGCGGTTTTCACCGAGGCTTATCAAAAACTGGATCCATACTTTAATCTTTCGGCCTACGACAGCAATCAAAATGGTACCGTAGAACCGTCAGAACTCTCTGTCATGTTTATTTTTGCGGGGGGCGATCGTTCAACAGGGGTTCTCAACCGTCCTGCTATTTGGCCGCACAAATTCTCTCACGATGATGTCACACTAGATGGTAAAAAGATCACAGACTATTGTGTGTTCGCTGACTATCAAGTTGATCATCAAGCGACCTTGGGCGTGATCGTACACGAGCTTGGCCACTTAATGCTTGGCTTACCGGATTTGTACGCAAGGAACAGTGATGCCTCGATCGGCTCTTGGGGCGTGATGGGTGGCGGTTCATGGGCGCAGAAACCGGGAGATTCATACGCTGGTGACACTCCGGTGAACATGAGTGCATGGAGCAAACACGCTGCTGGTTTTGTTGTACCAACGGTAACTCATGAAAGTCCAGCGCCTATTTCTGTGAACAACGACGATGTCAAGCTGGTGTATCTCGACCCGTACTTGAAAGAGTTTGGCCCACGTGTTTACTTGGAAAATCGCACCTTTAGCGGTTACGACCGAGCATTGGCGGCTGAAGGTATCCTGGCGACGTCGGTCAATGTCCAGAACCGCTTTAATGATGTTGGCGCGATGCAGGTTCAAATCATGCAGGCTGATGGTCTGAATGAGTTAGAAAATGATGGTAGGAGTGACGCTGACGATTTATACCCTAATGGTGGCAATGTCATTTCAGATACATCGACCCCGGGTCTGAGAACGATCACAGGGTTTGATACTGGGGTTCGTATTTCCAACATTGCCAGCAACACCAACGGCGGTAGCTTTTCTCTTGAGCATACAAACGAACCAAATAAATCAGCATGGATGAACTCTCTTCATCAAGGTTATGTGTACGCGAGTGGGAGTAACACTCTGGCGGTGTCACTGGACTTGAATAGTGATACAGAGCTTGATGGCCTTCAACTTTATGCGCAAAGAGATAGCACTCAAAGTGACATGACTTATCGAGTTTGGCGATTCCCATTTTCTGGAAACATTGGCTATCGATTAATATTGAATCAAAACAACGCTGAGCTTTTACAGCAAGGTAACTTCCAAAAGTCATCTCGAATTTTATTCCCCCAATCAAGCCAATTGAGTGCGGGTCAGCACTTATTGGTCGTTGAATTGGAAGGCGGTCAATTTGATGCAAACTTTGATTTCGGCCGCTTGCTAAAAACTGAAAAAGCCTCCCTACCTGTAATGTGGACTGGTGATTACAGTGAGATTGGCACGTTTGGTCTAGAAAAAGCCGGGTTCTCTTATATTCCGTTTGCAGCATTATTAAATGTGGATGCGAGCAACTTGGTTGAAGCGAAATCTGATTCGTTACAAACCAATAAAAATACGCCAATCAAACTGAACCTGATGGACAATGATTTCATGGCGGTAGGGTATCAGTTCAATGTGGACATTGTGCAGAAGCCTGAGCACGGCACCATCTCTGGTAACCAGTACCAACCTGAAGCTAACTTCGTTGGTCTGGACACTTTCCAATATCGTTTGTTGTCGGTTGATGGTGCGTACTCATCTTCAATCGTGAATGTGCAGGTGGAAGTGCTTGGCAGCAACGAAGCGCCAGTGGCTGTGATTGATATTGGTAGTAAAGACATGACGGTTGGGCAGCGAGTCACGTTGTCTGCGTTAAATAGTACGGATGCTGATGGTGATGTGTTGAGTTATAAATGGGAGCAGTTGGCTGGCACTTCAGTTTCTCTTGGCAATGCAACCAGTGTTAGCACAGGCTTTACGGTGCCTCAAGGTGCAAAAGCGGGTGAGGTTCTGACATTCCGTTTAACCGTGACTGACCCTAGTAATGAAACGTCCAGTGCTACCGTCGATTTAACCATGAAAAACGCAGTGCCAGTTACGCTCGTAGATACGGCGACCGTTGCCGTTGGTGAAAGTATTCTGATTGATGCAGCGAGCAATGATTCGGATGTGAACGGCGATAAACTGGTTGTAGAAAGCGTACAGAACGTAACGGGTGTGGGAAGTGCGAGTGTAGAGAATGGCAAAATCCGTTTTCAAGCACCGGATAGCCCTACTGACGGCATCAAGCTGCAATATACGGTTTCAGACGGTCATGGTGCCACTGCTACGGGGGAAGTTATCGTGACGGTTGTTGCTTCTTTGAAGACAACGACATTCAAGAACTCAGAAGGTAGCGGCAGTGTTTCTTATTGGGCTTTGATGTTACTTGCAACATTAGGCTGGCGACGTCGCGTCTAAAACGGTATTGAATTGCGGTATAAGCCACTCACATTGAGTGGCTTATTTTTTATCTGATTTATTTTGGTTTCGTTCTCATTGTCTTATGAGATGTGTTTCTCATTATTTTTAAAGTGATTTTTCTACTCTGCGGTTACCCTAGGGGCCGATTTTTATGAACTAAGGATGTTATATGTCTACCGAGGGCTTTTCTGTTTCGGAAATATGCCGAGAAGCGGCAGTGATGGTCAGAAGGAATCTACTCGCAATTGTTATTGCTTGTATTCCGTTGATTATCGTGCACTCAGTTTTTGCTTTTATGTATCCTGAAATGACGGGGCAAGATCAAGCGAACGTTCAAGAAGGCAATGTCGCAGGATTTTATTTCGTCACAATTATTTTGTACCCACTTGTTGCCGCTATGGCGGCTGTGCGTGTGCATCGAATTTATTTAGCCGGCGATTACATGCACTCTGCGTTGGATGTATTTCGTTTGTCAGCTCGAGAATTCCGTTTCATAGGCTGGTGGATACTGTTTGGACTGATGATGATGCTCGTTATTGGTATCCCGATCTTTGTGTTGTCGTTTATCTACATTGCAGAAAGTGGTGAAGCCGACTTTGTTGCTATGGCTATTATCACAACGATTGCAAGCGTTCCTGGCTATTGGGTAATGGCGCGATGGTCATTTGTGTTGCCAGCGACTGCAATGGATCATCAACCGCGCAGTTTGCGTCGTTCGTGGAACCAGAGCAGAGCATACAACAAACAAGTATTCATTTTGATGGGACTAATTCCATTGGGTGCGGGCTTGCTCAGTCAGCTGATCTTTAGCCACTTTACGAATCTCTTTATGTTGAGCCTCGTCGGTGTGGCCTATGGTATTTTTGGCGCGTACCAGCTGGCATTGTTATCGTTGAGCTATAAAACGGTAGTGGATATCGAACGCGCTCGTTTTGATACGCCATCACAGCCACCAAAAACGGGTGAAGAATTTTCCGCTTAACCCTTTGATCGTTTTTACATGCTACCTCTGTTTAGGAGACGGTCTGCGGCAGGTTGATACCTTCCTGCCGCCTTCGCGTTATTCACGCAAAATACCCATGCCCATTTCATGGCTGAATGACAGGGACATTCACACGTATACTCACAACAGTACTTCTTTTTATTAAGGAACCCTACATGTCCATTTGGCAACGGGTCAATTTCACCCATCGCTTTAGTCAATTACCGTCAGCGTTCTATACGTTGGTCGAGCCACAACCCTTGGACAACACTCGCTGGGTCGCTTGGAATGGTGAGTTTGCACAGCAGTTTGGTTTACCAGAAGAGCAAAACGATGAGTTATTGGCGGTTTTTTCTGGGCTAAGTGAATTCGAACAATTTCGTCCTCTTGCGATGAAATATGCAGGCCATCAGTTTGGCGTTTACAACCCAGATTTGGGCGATGGACGTGGATTACTGTTGGCAGAAATTGAGCATCAGGATGGTACTTGGTTTGATCTTCACCTCAAAGGTGCAGGGCTAACGCCTTACTCGCGAATGGGAGATGGGCGAGCGGTATTACGCTCAACTATCCGTGAGTACCTGTGCAGTGAAGCCATGGCGGGCCTTGGGGTTCCCACGACACGTGCTCTCGGTATGATGGTCAGTGATACACCTGTTTATCGAGAAAAAACGGAATCGGGCGCTTTGTTACTTCGAATGGCTGAAACCCATGTTCGATTCGGTCACTTTGAGCATTTCTTTTACACCAACCAGTTAGCAGAGCAGAAGCTGTTGGCGGATAAGGTGATTGAGTGGCACTTTGCTGATTGTGCATCGGCGGAGAAACCATATGCCGCGATGTTTGACGCCATCGTGACTAAAACAGCCGAGATGATCGCATATTGGCAAGCTTTTGGTTTTGCGCATGGTGTGATGAATACCGATAACATGTCAATTCTTGGGCAAACTTTTGATTATGGTCCGTTTGGCTTTCTTGATGATTATGAGCCGGGATACATTTGTAATCATTCAGACTACCAGGGTCGTTACGCATTTGATCAACAGCCTAGAATTGCGCTTTGGAACCTGTCAGCACTGGCGCATGCGCTATCGCCACTCGTTGAACGAGAAGATTTAGAATCGTCGTTGAGTCAATTTGAAGTTCATTTAAGCCAGCAGTTCAGCCGCCTCATGCGTGAGAAGTTGGGCTTAAAAACTAAGATAGCGGAAGACGGGCGTTTGTTTGAAGCTATGTTTGAGCTTCTTCACCAGAACAAAACGGACTACACTCGCTTCTTCAGAACACTTTCAAACCTTGATAATGCGCCTTCCCAAGCCGTAATCGATTTATTTCTCGACCGAGAAGCAGCGCGAGCTTGGCTTGAGCTGTATTTAGCTCGGTGTGAACTAGAGGTTGATGAACTAGGGGGCCTGATTTCAACCGAACAGCGTTGCAAACAGATGCGTCAAGCCAATCCCAAATACATCTTGCGTAACTACTTGGCTCAGTTGGCGATTGATAAAGCGGAAGAAGGGGACTTTAGCGAATTACACCGATTGGCCGAACTGTTAAAACGCCCATTTGATGAGCAACCCGAGTTTGATGATTACGCGAAATTGCCGCCGGAATGGGGGAAGAAAATGGAGATAAGCTGTTCTTCATAAATGGGTCATTTCCCACCCATTTGTATCTTTTTCTTGGGTGGAATTCACTCGTTACACTTCGGATTTATGTTAATGGGCTATGTTAATTTATTGAAATACATATAAATTTTAACATGGTCCATTAATTGCTCTTTGTTGAACATCCGTACCCATCGCCTAACACCTAGTTACTCATGGACGGGATGGGATGTGATTTAACAAGGAGAATAATAATGTTTAAGCCTCTAACTCTACTATCTGTCTCTGCACTTGCTGTTACCAGTTTTAATGCTGCCGCAAATTGTGACCCGGGTGAAACGGTCATTAAGTTTAGCCATGTAACGAATGCGGACAAACACCCTAAAGGCATCGCGGCTTCGTTACTTGAAAAGCGCGTCAACGAAGAGATGAACGGTAAAGTCTGTATGCAGGTGTTTCCTAACTCAACACTTTATGATGATGACAAAGTGTTGGAAGCGCTACTGAATGGTGATGTTCAACTCGCTGCTCCTTCTCTTTCTAAGTTTGAGAAATTCACCAAGAAGTACCGCCTTTTCGATCTTCCTTTCTTGTTCGATGATGTCGACGCGGTTGACCGTTTCCAAAACTCGGAAGCGGGTGAAAAGCTGAAAAATTCAATGAAACGTCGTGGTCTACAAGGCATTGCGTTTTGGCATAACGGCATGAAGCAAATGTCAGCCAACAAGCCGCTCATTTCTCCAACTGATGCTGAAGGACTTAAGTTCCGTGTTCAAGCCTCTGATGTACTCGTTGCTCAGTTTGAGCAGCTAGGTGCTAACCCACAAAAAATGTCGTTCAAAGAAGTTTACGGCGGTTTGCAAACTAAGGTTATTGATGGTCAAGAAAATACTTGGTCAAACATTTACGGCAAAAAATTCTTCGAAGTTCAAGATGGCATTACGGAAACGAACCACGGAATTCTGGATTACTTAGTTGTGACGTCAAACGACTTCTGGAAAAACCTACCAGATGATCAGCGCGAGCAGTTAAATACCATTATTCAAGAGGTAACTGCGCAGCGTAATGCTGAGTCAACCAAAGTAAACCTTGCGAATAAGAACAATATCATCGAAGCCGGTGGTGTGGTTCGTACTCTAACGCCAGAACAGCGCCAAGAATGGGTCACTGCACTTCAACCAGTATGGAAGAAGTTCGAAAAAGACATTGGTTCTGACCTAATCGAAGCCGCTTTGGCGTCTAACCAAAAATAATAACACCTAGCACATTTAGCCCTCTCAAACTAAGGGGGCTCTTTCCCTCTACAGACGACGTGATGTAATTATGGAACAGACTTTTTTTGCCAAGGCTGGACGAATCACCGATGCCATTGAAGAGACTTTGATTGCTTTCTTCTTGGGTGCCATGACCTTGCTGACCTTTGCCAATGTCATCTTTCGTTATGTCTTTAACGACAATATTCTTTGGGCGCTTGAGCTCACCGTTTTCATGTTCGCATGGATGGTGTTGGTTGGCGCATCTTATGGTGTGAAAAAACACTTTCATATTGGTGTCGATGTCATTATTAACATCGTTCCGGAAGGTAAACGAAAAGCCCTGGCGCTTTTTGCAGCAATGTGTTGCTTAGCCTTCTCTATTTTGCTGTTAATTGGCGCTTGGAACTACTGGTATCCGTTCGCTACTGACCGAGCGTGGTATGAAACGGACGATATTCCGATGCCTGAAATACTCCAGTTCATGGCCGACTGGCTAAATGAGGGAGAGCGTTATGAAAAGCTGCCACGTTTTATTCCTTACTTCGCTTTGCCACTTGGAATGGCGCTACTAACGTTTAGATTTGTTCAAGTCACGTGGCAAATCGCTACTGGTAAGCTCGATCGCTTGATTGCAGGACATGAAGCGGAGGAAGAGCTCGAATCTCTTAAAACTGAGATGAGTGACGCTGAAGACGTAATGGCTCCAAAGGCCTCGCAAGACGCTAAAAACAAGGAGCAATAAGCCATGGATATCTTATTTCTATTTTTGATGGTAATTGGCTTTATGCTGGTTGGCGTGCCAATTGCTATTTCGCTGGGCCTTTCCAGTGTTCTTTTCCTTTTAATGCATTCGGATGCCTCTTTAGCGTCAGTTGCTCAAACGCTGTTTAATGCATTCGCGGGCCACTACACGCTATTGGCTATTCCATTCTTTATATTGGCTTCAAGCTTTATGTCGACGGGTGGCGTAGCAAAGCGGATAATTCGTTTCGCCATTGCCATTGTAGGCTGGTTCCGCGGCGGTTTGGCGATGGCTTCGGTTGTAGCGTGTATGATGTTTGCCGCGTTGTCAGGTTCCTCACCTGCAACGGTTGTTGCCATAGGTAGTATTGTTATCGCAGGTATGATCAAAAACGGTTACTCAAAAGAGTTTGCCTCTGGGGTAATTTGTAACGCAGGTACGCTAGGGATTTTGATCCCACCTTCGATTGTGATGGTGGTGTATGCAGCCGCAACGGATGTGTCAGTTGGACGTATGTTCCTTGGTGGTGTGATTCCCGGTTTGCTGGCGGGTGTCATGTTGATGATCGCGATTTACATTGCCGCGAGAATCAAGAACCTTCCAAAACAGCCTTTTGTCGGTTGGAAAGAAACCTTTGATGCCGCCAAGGATGCAAGCTGGGGCTTGTTGTTGGTCGTCATCATTCTTGGTGGTATCTATGGCGGTATCTTTACGCCGACAGAAGCCGCTGCGGTTGCTGCTGTGTACTCATTCTTTATTGCTAACTTTGTATACAAAGACATGGGGCCATTTGCAGACAAGAAAAACACTAAACCTGCGCTCGTTAAAATCTTCCAAACCTTTGTTCATAAAGACACCAAACACACCCTGTATGAAGCGGGCAAACTCACCATCATGCTGCTGTTCATCATTGCTAATGCCTTAATTTTGAAGCATGTTTTAACGGAAGAACGCATCCCGCAAATGATCACCGAGTCGATGCTCTCGGCTGGTCTCGGACCAATCACTTTTTTGATTGTGGTGAACGTCTTGTTGTTGATTGGTGGTCAGTTCATGGAGCCATCAGGCTTGTTGATCATTGTTGCGCCGCTCGTGTTCCCAATTGCGATTGCATTAGGCATAGACCCAATTCATTTGGGCATAATGATGGTGGTGAATATGGAGATAGGAATGATAACGCCGCCCGTGGGTCTTAACTTATTTGTGACCGCTGGTGTTGCCAAAATGTCGATGATGAACGTAGTGAAGGCAGCATTACCCTGGGTTGGAGTGATGTTCTTATTCCTAATTATCGTCACATATGTACCATGGGTTTCGACTTGGTTGCCTACTACCTTGATGGGGCCGGAGATCATTACCAAGTAATGGAAGCCAGAAAGTAGAAAGAGGTGTGAGAATTCACACCTCTTCGTCTATTGACTTGTAACAAGTTTTGCGCGGGTCTGAATTAATTCGACGTTCATAGTGTCGCCACCTCTTTTTATTTTTGCGACGCTCTTCACCGAATCTTCTCTCTTCTTGATAGCAACCGTCTACGAGCACGGTATCTGTAACAATCGGTATTCTCACTTTTTCGTTCATATCTATAACAACCATGATAAACCCGTTGTTAAAAATTATGATTCAAGTTGAATATAATGCCAGCTATTTGAACGTGTTTTATTTGTAAAGGTCTTTATTTATTTGGTAGCGCTGCATCTTGTCGTAAAGAGTTTTTCTTGGCACATTCAATTGGCACATTGTCTGTTTAATACTACCGTTGTTTTCTAATAAAGCGCCTTCAATGGCTGCTCTCTCAAACTCCGCCACTTGCTCTGCAAGGCTTGAGGAAGACTTAGCAACTGGGTTCGATTCTCCCAACTGAATTAACTTACCCAATAGCACAAAACGCTCTGCAGCATTTCTGAGTTCTCGAACATTGCCAGGCCAGTCATGGCTCATCAGTTGCGCTAGATCTTGGGGTGACAAGCTAGGTGAGCTTTTGCCATAACGTGAAGCTGCTACCAACAGAAAGTGGTGAAAGAGGGCTGGAATGTCTTCTTTTCGTTCGCGTAGTGGCGGGAGATCCAAGGTCACGACATTGAGCCGATAATAGAGGTCCTGACGGAAAGTACCTTCTTCAGCTGCGTGTTTTAAATCGACCTTTGTTGCGGCAATCACTCGAATATCTAAAGGCAATAATTCATTTGAACCGACACGCTCAATCACGCGCTCTTGTAATACCCTCAATAAACGAATTTGGGCTTGGATAGGCATCGACTCGATCTCATCCAAGAAAAGTGTGCCGCCTTGTGCAAACTCAAATTTACCGATACGACGGCTTTCGGCGCCAGTGAATGCGCCTTTTTCATGGCCGTAGAGTTCACTCTCAATTAAGTTCTCTGGAACCGCTCCACAATTTACGGCGACAAAGTTTTGGTTCCGGCGAGAGCTTTGCTCATGTAAAGAACGAGCGATTAACTCTTTCCCTGTACCGGTTTCACCAAACAACAAAATATCGGCGTCGGTATCGGCGATTTGGGTGATGGTCTCTCGTAATATTTGGATGCTAGAGGTTTCACCAATAACTCGTGGACCAAGGGTTTTACTGGCTTTAAGTGACAGGCGCAGTTTTTCATTTTCATTGGTTAGTTTGCGCTTCTCAATCGCCCGCTTAACCGTTTCAACCAAATGCTCTGGCGCAAAAGGTTTCTCAATAAAGTCGTAAGCGCCTTGATGAAGGGCTTGCACTGCCATGGAAATATCACCGTGTCCAGTGATCATGATGACGGGTAAGTTTGCATCGCGTTGAGTCAAAGTTGTTAGCATATCCATACCAGAAATGCCCGGTAAACAGATATCAGTGACCACGACGCCAGCTTCTTCTCCTTGCTGCATCGCTATTAAAGCCGATTCTGCATCCACAAAAAACTTGGCGTCGATATCCGCAAGTTCAAAGGTCTGTTCTATAGCGAGTCTGAGATCGGCCTCATCATCAATAAAAAACACCTGACACATGATCTTATCCTTTTGATGGTTCAGTGTTGTAAGAAGTGATAGGTAAACACAATGAGAATCGAGCGCCGCCTTGTTCTCGATTATGGGCACATAATTTTCCATTCATACTGGCTAAGATTTGTTGCGAGATAGAGAGACCCAAACCTAAACCGTTCAGTTTAGTGGTTAGAAACGGCTCACATAAATCAGAAAGTGAGAAAGAGCCAAGTCCTGGGCCATTATCATCAACATGAATCCAAACTAAATCAGTGTGCTCATCGTGTTCTACAGATAATTCTACCTGTTTGTCTTGTTGTTCTTTGAGTGCTTCTATCGCATTAGTCAGTAAATTGACCAACACTTGCTCCAGTTGAATAATATTGATCTGCACTTCAACATCATGCTCTGGCAAATTTGTTTCTAACGTGACGCGCCCTGATTTAAATGCGGGCTTCATCAGTTCTTTTACAGAGGCTATCACAGGGAACAATCGAGATTGAGCCAACTCGTCACCACTGGTTTTTTTGGCGAAAGAGCGAAGTTGCTGACTGATATTTGCCATACGGTCAGTGAGAGCAGAAATGCGAGTGAGATTATCTTCCACTCGCTCATATTTTTCTTTTTTTAGAAACAGCTTGCCGTTCTCCGCAAAGCTACGAATTGCTGCAAGTGGATTATTCAGTTCATGGCTGATACTGGCCGACATTTGTCCTAACACCGCGAGTTTCGCTGCTTGCACCAATTCATCTTGAGTAACGCGTAAAGTTTGCTCGGTATCGATACGCTGTGCGATCTCCGCTTGCAACTCGGCAGTCCGTGCCATGACTTGATATTCCAACTTTTGATTTGCTTCTTGTTGAATTCGTTCAAGTTGCAAGTGACGCTGTTGACGGTGATAGATAAGCTGACCAATTAAAAACAAAACCATGAGTGCTAGAGTGAGTACAAAGATGTAACCCATGGTGAACCAAACGATCGACTGTTTAGGAGACAGCACACGAATAGTCAGTTTGAGTTCGGGAAGGGGCAGCGAAGAGACCACCAAGGTTCCTTTATTGTATGGGTAACCCTGTTTAAGCTCAGAATGCACCTCGTCCAAACTACCCACTAATCCAAGCGTTTCAATTGGCGCATCAAGATATTGTTGGCTTGCCCAAACTTGCTTTTTCTCTTTTTTTGTCAGTGGCTGTAAGCTTTTGAGTAGCCATTCACTTCGGCTACTCATGAAAACAATTCCGTATGGGTCGCTGGCGACAAAAACACTGTTAGGTTGCTGCCAGTTGTCCTCTATCTTACTTAGGTCCATCTTCACCACGACGACACCAAGTACACCGCCAGCGTATACGATGGGATAAGAATAGTAGTAGCCACGTTTACCAGATGTTGAGCCCAGTGCGTAGTATTGGCTTCTTTTGCCTACAATGGCTTGTTTGAAATAAGGGCGAAATGCAAAATTTCGCCCGATAAAGGAGCGCTGTTTACGCCAGTTGCTGGCGGCGATCGTTGTACCCCATTGATCGATTAAGTACGTATCCGCTGCTTCAATCACGCCATTAACGGATTCTAAATACCGATTAGTGATTTCCAGTTGCGCACTGTTGTTGGGGTGCAGAAGCGCTTGATAAAGTGGATCATCTTTAGCGAGAAGATTTGGGATATGGGCGTACTTATCGAGTTTATTTTTTATATGGCCAGAAAATTGCTCAAGCTGTGATTGGTGTTTATCAAGTAGAGATTGATAACTGGTCTGCCAAACCCAATGGCCACCGATAATTGCGCACAGGAAATAGAAAGCAAAAAATGTCAGCAGAATCCGTTTTTTTTGCGACATCCTTACACTCCTTACAACTTCCTTTGGTCACGTAAGAAAATGTTAATAGTTTGTAGGAAGGATTAGGGATTTAGTTTTCAACTCTGTGGAGTAAAACAAGAGCAAGATCTCTTTTTAGGCTTTTCGATAAAAAAACCGGTCGATTCTCTTGAAAAAGTCGCTATTGTCCCCATTCTAGATATGCTGGCGATGCTTAGACGGTGTCTGAATCGCATTTTTGAAGAAAAAATGGGTCAGCATTCGAGAATTTAGCGCAGACAATGTCCACATAGTGGCTATTGGCTCGACAGGGTTGCGACAGATCGCTAGAATGTCGCGTCTAAAAATTCTGTCCTGAGGCTAATAGGAGATACCTTTGGTTATTTTATCGAAGATATCACTGATTAGTCCGGTACTGACAACCAGTATCGATACTCGATTTTAAATTAGGTGTTCGGACAGAACACTACACAAGGATGAAGCGTAAGCTCCTCTGAGTTTCGCTCATACGCTCGGAAAACCGAGCCACTTTAGAGGTTTATATATAATGCAAGTTACTGTTGAAACGCTAGAGGGCCTAGAGCGCCGTCTAAACATTACTGTTCCAGCTGCAAACATCGAAGACGCTGTAACAGCTGAACTACGCAACATCGCTAAAAACCGTCGTTTCGATGGTTTCCGTAAGGGTAAAGTGCCTCTAAAAATGGTTGCTAAGATGTACGGCAAAGCAGTACGTCAAGACGTTCTTGGTGAAGTAATGCAACGCCACTTCATCGAAGCTATCGTTAAAGAGAAAATCAACCCAGCTGGCGCTCCAACTTTCGCTCCTGTAGAGAACAAAGAAGGTTCAGACCTAGTTTTCACTGCAACTTTTGAAGTTTACCCAGAAGTTGAGCTTAAAGGCCTAGAGAGCATCACTGTTGAAAAACCACTAACAGAAGTTAAAGATGCAGACGTAGAAGAGATGATCGATACTCTACGTAAGCAACAAGCAACTTGGGTTGAAGTTGAAGAAGCAGCAGAAGATGGCAAACGCGTAAGCATTGACTTCGTTGGCTCTATCGACGGTGAAGAGTTCGAAGGTGGTAAAGCTGAGAACTTCCCTCTAGAAATGGGTGCTGGTCGCATGATCCCTGGTTTCGAAGACGGTATCGCAGGTAAAACTGCTGGTATGGAATTCGACATCGACGTGACTTTCCCAGAAGATTACCACGCTGAAAACCTAAAAGGTAAAGCAGCTAAGTTCGCAATCAAAGTGAACAAAGTTGAAGCTCGTGAACTACCAGAACTAAACGACGAGTTCGTTGCTAAGTTCGGTGTTGTTGAAGGTGGTGTTGAAGCACTTAAAGCTGAAGTTCGTAAGAACATGGAACGCGAACTTAAGCAAGCTGTTAAGAACCGCATCAAAGAGCAAGCGATTGACGGTCTAGTTGAGCAAAACGACATCAACGTACCATCAGCGCTTATCGAGCAAGAAATCCAAGTTCTACGTCAACAAGCTGCACAACGCTTCGGTGGTAACCCAGAAGCTGCTGCTCAGCTTCCACGTGAACTGTTCGAAGAACAAGCTAAACGTCGCGTAGTTGTTGGTCTTCTACTAGGTGAAGTAATCAAATCTGAAGAGCTAAAAGCGGACGACGAGAAAGTTAAAGCGCTAATCGAAGAAATGGCTACTGCATACGAAGATCCATCAGAAGTTATTGCTTACTACGAGCAAAACGAAGAAATGATGAACAACATGCGCAACGTAGCTCTAGAAGAGCAAGCAATCGACGCGATCATCGCTAAAGCACAGGTTTCTGAGAAAGAAGTAGGCTTCAACGAGCTACTTAACCAACAACAACCTGCTGCTTAATAAGCAATATCTTGCGTAGAAGGTTGACTTAACGTTAACTATTCTGCTAACAATGGTCCGTATGATAGTCATCATCCGGGCCATTTATTTTAGGGACATAAGAATATGAGCTACCAAGAAAAAAATGCAATGTCGCCAATTATGGACGCGCTAGTACCAATGGTGGTTGAACAAACTTCCCGAGGCGAACGTTCTTACGACATCTACTCACGTCTGCTGAAAGAGCGCGTGATTTTTTTAACGGGTCAAGTGGAAGACCACATGGCAAACCTTGTCGTGGCTCAGCTACTTTTCCTAGAATCTGAAAATCCAGATAAAGATATTTTCCTATACATCAACTCACCAGGCGGCAGCGTAACAGCAGGTATGTCTATTTACGACACCATGCAGTTCATTAAGCCAAATGTGAGCACAGTATGTATGGGTCAAGCATGTTCAATGGGTGCCTTCCTGCTTGCAGGTGGTGCGCCAGGTAAGCGTTACGTACTGCCTAACTCTCGTGTAATGATCCACCAACCATTGGGTGGTTTCCAGGGTCAAGCTTCTGATATCCAAATCCATGCTCAGGAAATCCTGACGATTAAACAGAAGCTAAACAAGTTGTTAGCAGAACATACAGGCCAACCTCTTGAAGTCATTGAGCGCGATACTGATCGTGATAACTTCATGTCATCAGAGCAGGCTGTGGAATACGGTATCGTGGATGCAGTGTTAAGCCACCGTGGCGAGTAATTTGCCAGCGCATTTTGGCAAAAATTGATATACACTCATTCATGAAGAGTAAAGGCTAAGAGGTTAGCGAATGACAGATAAAAGCAAAGAAAGTGGCAGCGGTAAATTGCTGTACTGTTCTTTCTGCGGCAAAAGTCAGCACGAAGTTCGCAAGCTAATCGCAGGTCCGTCAGTGTACATTTGCGACGAGTGTGTCGACTTATGTAACGATATTATTCGCGAAGAAATCAAGGATGTTCTCCCTAAGAAAGAATCTGAAGCGTTACCAACGCCAAAACAGATCCGTGAACACCTTGATGACTATGTGATCGGGCAAGATTACGCGAAAAAAGTGCTCGCAGTTGCGGTATATAACCACTACAAGCGTTTACGCAATGGTGATACAACGAGCGAAGGTGTGGAGCTTGGTAAGAGTAACATCCTTCTAATTGGTCCTACAGGTAGCGGTAAAACACTACTTGCGGAGACATTAGCTCGATTCTTGGATGTGCCATTTACAATGGCAGACGCGACGACACTAACCGAAGCCGGTTACGTAGGTGAAGACGTTGAAAACATCATCCAAAAGCTTCTGCAAAAATGTGATTACGATGTAGCTAAAGCAGAACGCGGCATCGTTTACATTGATGAAATTGATAAGATTTCACGCAAAGCTGAAAACCCATCTATTACGCGTGACGTATCTGGTGAAGGTGTTCAGCAGGCGCTACTAAAACTTATCGAAGGTACGGTTGCATCGGTTCCACCTCAAGGTGGTCGTAAGCATCCTCAGCAAGAATTCCTACAAGTGGACACATCTAAGATCCTGTTCATTTGTGGTGGTGCTTTTGCTGGCTTAGACAAGGTGATTGAGCAGCGTGTTGCAACAGGTACAGGTATTGGCTTTGGTGCTGAAGTTCGTTCGAAGAATGAATCGAAGACGGTAGGTGAGCTATTTACTCAAGTTGAACCTGAAGACTTAGTGAAGTACGGCCTCATTCCAGAATTCATTGGTCGTCTACCTGTAACAACAACACTGACTGAGCTTGATGAAGAAGCGTTGATTCAGATCCTATGTGAACCGAAGAACGCACTGACCAAGCAATATGCAGCATTGTTTGAGCTAGAAAACGCCGAACTTGAATTCCGTGAAGATGCGCTGCGCGCTATCGCGAAAAAAGCAATGGAGCGTAAAACAGGTGCTCGTGGCTTACGCTCGATTCTTGAAGGCGTGCTACTTGAAACCATGTACGAATTACCATCTGCAACAGACGTTAGTAAAGTCGTGATTGATGAGTCCGTCATTAATGGCGAGTCAGAGCCACTGCTTATTTACAGTAACGCAGACAATCAGGCAGCTGGAGCAGAGTAAATTCAGCCATAATGAAAAAGGAGGTAAGTAATTACCTCCTTTTTTTATTTCTCTTATTGAATCCAAACAATTAGCCCCCATATACTGCCTTAAGTAATACGTTAAACGTGAAAGCGGAAGAGAGAATTATATGAACTTGGAACGTTCCGAGCGTATCGAGATCCCGGTACTACCTCTACGTGACGTAGTGGTCTACCCACACATGGTTATTCCATTGTTTGTTGGTCGTGAGAAATCGATTAGCTGTCTAGAAACGGCGATGGAAACCAACAAACAAGTTCTTCTTGTGGCACAAAAGCAAGCGGATACTGACGAGCCTACGGTTGACGACCTATTTGACGTAGGTACGGTAGCCACCATTCTCCAGCTCTTGAAGCTTCCGGATGGCACAGTAAAAGTATTGGTCGAAGGCCAGCAGCGAGCAAAAATCAATCACTTTAAAGAGAGTGACTTTTTCCTAGCGGAAGCTGAATTTGTTGTTACGCCAGAATTGGATGAGCGTGAGCAAGAAGTGATTGTTCGCAGCGCGATTAATCAGTTTGAAGGGTTCATTAAGCTAAACAAGAAGATTCCACCAGAAGTGCTAACGTCACTTAATGGTATCGACGAAGCCGCACGCTTAGCGGATACCATTGCGGCTCATATGCCGTTAAAGTTGGTGGATAAGCAGCAAGTGCTTGAAATTGTTGACGTCACTGAGCGTCTGGAATTCCTGATGGGCCAGATGGAATCAGAGATCGACTTGCTGCAAGTTGAAAAACGAATTCGTGGTCGCGTTAAAAAGCAAATGGAAAAATCTCAGCGTGAGTATTATCTGAATGAGCAAATGAAAGCGATTCAGAAAGAACTTGGTGAGATGGAAGACGCACCAGACGAGTTCGAAACGCTACAGAAGAAGATTGACGAATCAAAAATGCCTCAAGAGGCACGTGAAAAGACAGAGCAAGAGCTGCAAAAGCTTAAGATGATGTCTCCAATGTCTGCTGAAGCAACAGTGGTTCGTAGCTACATCGATTGGATGGTCAGCGTTCCTTGGGCTAAGCGCTCAAAAGTTAAGAAAAACTTAGCGAAAGCAGAAGAGGTTCTTAATGAAGATCACTACGGTCTAGAACGCGTCAAAGAACGTATCCTTGAATACCTGGCTGTTCAAAACCGTATCAACAAGCTAAAAGGTCCTATCCTTTGTCTTGTTGGTCCTCCTGGTGTAGGTAAAACGTCTCTTGGTCGTTCAATTGCTTCAGCTACAGGCCGTAAGTATGTTCGTATGGCGTTGGGTGGTGTGCGTGATGAAGCGGAAATTCGTGGTCACCGTCGTACTTATATCGGCTCATTACCAGGCAAATTGATCCAGAAGATGTCGAAGGTTGGTGTGAAGAACCCGCTGTTCTTATTGGACGAAATCGACAAAATGTCTTCCGATATGCGTGGTGATCCGGCATCGGCTCTACTAGAAGTACTTGATCCTGAACAGAATAACTCGTTCAACGATCACTACCTAGAAGTGGATTACGATCTCTCTGACGTTATGTTTGTTGCGACATCGAACTCGATGAACATCCCGGGTCCATTGTTAGACCGTATGGAAGTTATTCGTTTATCTGGTTACACCGAAGACGAGAAGCTGAACATTGCAAAACGTCACCTTGTTGATAAACAAGTGAAGCGTAATGGCTTGAAAGCGGATGAGATCGTCATTGAAGATTCTGCGATTATTGGCATCATTCGTTACTACACGCGTGAAGCGGGTGTCCGTAACTTAGAGCGTGAGATTTCTAAGATCTGCCGTAAAGCGGTGAAGAACATCTTGCTGGATAAGGACATCAAGTCAGTAACGGTAACGATGGACAACCTAAAAGAGTACTTAGGTGTTCAACGTTTCGATTACGGTAAAGCGGATGAAAGTAACCGAATTGGTCAAGTAACTGGCCTAGCTTGGACCGAAGTGGGTGGCGATCTATTAACGATTGAAACTCAATCAATGCCAGGTAAAGGTAAGCTGACACAAACGGGTTCTCTTGGTGATGTGATGCAAGAGTCTATCCAAGCAGCAATGACAGTGGTTCGCTCTCGTGCAGAAAAGCTAGGTATCAATACTGACTTCTACGAGAAGAAAGATATTCACGTACACGTCCCGGAAGGCGCGACACCAAAAGATGGCCCAAGTGCGGGTACAGCAATGTGTACAGCATTGGTTTCTTCTCTAACAGGCAACCCTGTGAAAGCAGAAGTAGCGATGACGGGTGAAATCACACTGCGTGGTGAGGTTCTACCTATCGGCGGCCTAAAAGAGAAGTTACTTGCGGCACACCGTGGTGGCATTAAGACAGTGCTAATTCCAAAAGATAACGAGCGTGATTTGGAAGAGATTCCTGATAATGTTATCGCGGATCTGGAAGTTATCCCTGTACAGTGGATTGATGAAGTACTGAAAGTCGCACTAGAGCGAGACCCGACGGGCGTTGAGTTTGAGTCTCAAAAATAGTGATGTGTAGCAAAAATAAGTAAAAGTTTACGCTGATAAGCCCAAAAAGGCTTGTCAGCGTTTTTTTTGGGCGCTAAGTTAGTTTCGATAGCTGCCAGCCCTTGATGAATAAGGGGTGGAGCATATTTTCTTAACAATGGAACGAAAGTCATCACAAAAATAATCACAGATGACACAAAGGGGAAATTACAGTGAATAAAACTCAGTTAGTAGAACAAATCGCAGAAAATGCAGATATTTCTAAAGCGTCAGCGGGTCGTGCTCTAGATGCATTCATCGAAGCAGTAAGCGGAACTCTTCAATCTGGTGATCAAGTCGCTCTAGTTGGCTTTGGTACATTCAGCGTTCGTACTCGTGCTGCACGTACTGGTCGTAACCCAAAAACTGGTGAAGAAATCCAAATCGCAGAAGCAAAAGTACCAGCTTTCAAAGCTGGTAAAGCACTGAAAGACGCTTGTAACTAATCACGGCGTTATTTCTGTAACCGGCCATTTGCTTAACTTTTGCTCAAACAATAAGTTTCGAACAAAAATTTACAAACTTCGAGCCGAACTTTCTTAAATTATGCGCATCATACTGATGCGCATTTCTTTTTCTGATATTATTGCGCCATTATTTCTATTAGATAGAAGCAGTAGGCTTCAATTGTGGAGAGCAGTTAAATTATGATGGATCGACTACGCGAAGGCGTGAATAGCATCGCGGTCAAAATTATCCTTGGACTTATCATCCTGTCTTTCGTATTTGCAGGTGTAGGTAGCTACATCGTTGGTGGTAGCAACAACTCTGCAGCGAAAGTCGGTAACACTGAGATTCCTCGTGGTGAGTTCGAGATGGCATACCAAAATGAGCGTAACCGTATGCAAGCTCAGTTGGGTGACTACTTCTCTCAAATGCTGGCTGACCCTGCATATGTTGAATCTTTCCGCAAATCCGTTTTAGATCGAATGATCAATGACGTGTTGCTTGACCAACAAGCTGAAGCTTTGGGTCTGCGAATCAGCGACACTCAAGTGCGTAGCATGATTCTAGACATGCCTCAGTTCCAATCTAATGGTCAGTTTGATCAAGAGATCTATCAAGCTTCTTTGCGTCGTGCAGGCTTTTCGCCAGACTCTTTTGCTGAGTACATGCGTCGTGAATTGGTTCGTGAGCAACTGCTGAATGCGCTACAAAACAGTGAATTTATTCTGCCGGGTGAAGTACAAGCAGAAGGCAAGCTGTTCACTCAAACTCGTGATATTCGCACGATTCAGATCGACTTAGCGGAGTTTGCGAAAAATATTGAATTGACCGACGAAGAAATTCAAGAGTACTACAAAGCAAACCCAGACAACTTTACACGCCCAGAGCAGGTTAAAGTCTCTTACATCGAACTGTCAGCTGAAGCGCTAAAGGAACAAGTTAATGTTTCTGATGCTGAGGTGAAAAAGTACTACGACGAGCACTTAAACAAATACTCTTCAGAAGAGCAACGACGTGTCGCTCACATTCTTGTAGAAGGGGACGATGAAGCAAAAGCGCAAGCTATCCTAGATGAGCTAAACGCGGGTGCAGATTTTGCGACGCTTGCTCAAGAGAAATCTGACGATTTTGGCAGCGCTGAAAACGGTGGTGACCTAGGTTGGATTGAGCGTGATGTGATGGACCCTGCTTTTGAAGAAGCGGCATTCGCACTGAAGAATCCTGGCGATACGTCGGGTCTAGTAAAGTCGGACTTTGGCTATCACATTATCAAGCTTGAAGAGCTAAAAGATTCTGTGGCGAAGCCATTTGAAGAAGTCGCTGCTGAAATCAAACAAGAGATGGTCGACCAACAAGCGATCGATCAATTCTACGAGTTGCAAAATGAGCTTGAGCGCGTAGCGTTTGAATACCCAGACTCATTGTATGATGCTTCTCAAGCGGTTAACCAAGAAGTGAAGACAACGGACTTTATTTCTCAGGTTGATGCACCTGAAGTGCTTCGTAGCCCTGCGGTAATGCAAGCTATCCTAAGTCCTGAAGTTAAAGAAGATGGCCTAAACTCTGAAGCTATCGAAGTTGCGCCTGAGCATATTATCGTTGTTCGTGTTGAAGATGCGCGTGACGAGACAGTTCTTCCACTAGAAGAAGTGAAAGATCAGGTTGTTGCAGAGCTATCTCGTGTTAAAGGTGAGCAAGAAGCGATGGAACTTGGAACACAAGTCGTTGCGGCATTGAAAGAAGGTAAGACGAACGTGCTTGCTGAAAACAATCTTGCCTTTGGTGAACAAGAGACAGTAGATCGTCGTTCTCCGTTAGCAACAACGGTATTCGCGATGGCAAAACCAGTCGATGGTAAACCAGTATACGGTCAGTCTAAAGATCTTGAAGGTAACATCATTATCATCGAGCTTGATGCTGTAAACGCAGAGCTAGATAGTGAGTTAGAAGATCAAGTTGCGATGCAAATGCAGCGTGCATCTTCTCAGCAAGATTTATCATCTGTACTAGCCGTACTGCGTGCAAATACTGACATTGAGTACTTTGTTGTGAGCAACTAAGCACAATTAGTGTAATTTGTATGTTGAATAAAACGGACCGCATAAGCGGTCCGTTTTATTTTTGTCTTTATGAACTTCAATCATCAATAGGCATTACTTAAATTAGTGCGCGTTTAAGTGATAGCGGCCGTTGTGAATTCCGGGTCATCTCAGTTTGTTAAATGCATAACCATATTGCTTTCCATTGCAAATTTGATAGTGACTCGCTCTCGACGACTGTTTTTAGCCTACTATTTTGGAGATTGTATGTTCAATATGAAATGGATTTTGACATTGTGCTTATTTGTTTTTGCACCTTTTAGCATGGCTGCGGATTCAGCCACTGACAAATATGAAGGAATTGAAATTACTGTAAATATCAACACGGCCACTGCTGAAGAAATTGCGACCATGTTGAAAGGTATAGGTGAGAAGAAAGCGCAGAGTATAGTGGACTACCGCGAGGAACATGGCCCTTTTAAAACGGCAGCAGATTTGAAGAGCGTAAAAGGCATAGGTGAAGCGACAGTTAAGAAAAACGAAGACCGCATTTTACTGTAGCTTGATGTATTGCAGATATTGAGTCTGAATTCAGAACAATATCTGTTTCCCTATTACTGCTTTCCCGAACCAGCCCCTCTTTCGTGGTTCGGGATTTTTTATCCGAATAAACGACGGCGAAGGCCTTTTTCCAGTAAAGCCATTACTAACCCACCGAGTGCGCCAAACATATGAGCATCAATAGCAACGTTTGCACCGATAAGCTCAGCAGTACTGCTGGATGGGCCATAGACCTGCTCCCATGCTACTTTGGCGATTAGTCCTCCAACTAACAACACACTGCTTCTTCTGCTTTCAAAGACTTCTCTGAGCGCCCAAAATCCAAACAATCCGTGTAATACGCCGGATAAACCCACGTATACCGACATGTTGGTAAACAAATTCAGCGCACCAACACATGCACATAAGATTGAAAAAACGATAAGGAAGTTACGAGTGCTTGGGCGAAAAATAAAAGTAATGATCCACAATCCGGCGAGGTTCATTCCTAAGTGCGCAAAGTTGGTATGTGTGAGATTTCCTGTTACGATTCGCCACCATTCACCATGGCGTATATTGTAGCTGTGCCACTCGGTTAGGCTTGCCATTGGTTCAAATTGAAGTATCAAACAGATCACGCTGATAATACTCAGCAAGGTATAAAGGTTCACTCTATGTCTCGTTATTGTTCTCGTTGTGGAAAATCGCAAAAAGCGTGTATTTGCCAATGGATTGTACCGCTGGCAAGCGAGGTAGAACTTATCATTCTTCAGCACACGAGTGAAGAACATCGTCCGCTTGGTACGGCACGGATTCTCAATTTGAGTTTAGATAACTGTATTTGTTTGATAGGAGAGGACTTTTCTTGTGATGATGCCTTAAATCACTTATTAGCGGATGAGTCATATCAACATTTTGTTCTTTACCCATCAGAAGAGTCACGATGCATTTCTGAAATCACTCAAGCGAGTCATAGTGTATCTAAGAAAATACGTTTGATTTTGCTCGATGGTACGTGGAAAAAAGCGTACAAAATGTGGCAACTCTCAAGCAACTTACATCCACTCCCAACCGTGCAGTTGCCTAAGCAACTACAAGGGCACTACACCATTCGTAAGGCGCCCTCTGAGAATAGCTTATCGACAGTCGAGGCTGGTTATCATTCGCTTCGCTTGCTTGAACCCGAGCGAGACTTTACACCGCTGATGCGTGCGTTTGAAAAGATGATCGAATTCCAAATCGCCCAGATGCCTCCGGGCGTTTTTGAAAAGAATTACTTGAAAGGTTGAGTGTTACTAAAGAACGATGGAAGAGAAAAGTTGGCGGTGTAGCTTTTGCGCGTGACCATCGGTCATTGCAGAAATATAATCGGCGATGACCCTCATTTTATTGCTCTCGCTCTTCGCCTGACACCACAGATCTCTTGTATGAACGGGTAGTAATCGCTCTGGGTCTGCTGTTAACGCTTCAAAAATATCCATAATAATTTGCTGACCCTTATACTCAACGATCTGGACCTGCGGGACTTGGATAACGAAGGTGCTGACAAAGTGCTTGAGTACGTCAAGTGCACGTGCCATCTGTGGTTCTAAACACGCATTCCAAGACAGTAACGGGTTATTAAACGGCTCATCCACCGTTTTGATTGAAATGCTGGTCAGTAGCGCGTTAACCATACCACCGATAGCATCTTTCCGCTCATGGTGCTTACCGCTAAATAGCATCTGTCCGATGGAATCGATATGAGCTTCAAACCACGGGTCGCCACAGTCCGCTAATTGACTTGCTGCGCCTTCTTGCCATTGCTGACGTGTCACCATACCAAGTACGATTGCATCTTCTAAATCATGAACACCGTAGGCGATATCATCTGCTAGCTCCATGATTGAGCAATCGAGTGATTTAAAACGCGTTTTACTGTGCTCAAACTCCGATTCTGGCGTTGAACGCATCAGACTAAGCAATGCCTTGTCGTTGTCAGAAAGCGGTGCAATTACCCAATCAAATAAGTCTTTATCACAATCATAAATGCCTTTAGCTGGGCTCCAATCTTTTGCTTTTAGTTTACGTTGATGCTCGGCTGGTTGAGGCAACTTGACGGAGCGTGTTTGACTAATGAGGGCAGGGTACTTAATCAAACCAAGCAGTGTGCGGCGTGATAAATTCATTCCGAAATGCTCAGTATAAGGCTCTAACTTAGTGACGATACGAAAGGTTTGGGCGTTCCCCTCGAAGCCGCCATGTTCGCGCATTACGTAGTTTAGAGCGACTTCTCCCCCATGACCGTATGGAGGATGCCCGATGTCGTGAGCCAAACATAATGAATCAATTAAGCTGTCTGATGGTAATAGATCGCGGAACTCTGGCTGTTTTTTCTTTAACTGGGCGACGATACCGGTCCCTAGTTGCGACGCTTCTAAGGAGTGTGTTAACCGACTGCGGTGAAAGTCTTCCAAGCTATTGCCGTGTACTTGGGTTTTTGCTTGTAGGCGTCGAAATGCAGCCGAGTGAAGAATGCGCGCTCGGTCTCGTTGGTACGGGCTCCGATGGTCGTCTCGACGGATTTTATGCTCATCATCATGGCGCTCTTGCCATTGCGGGTGTAATTCAAACGACACGATTATCTCCGTAAGCTAACTGATTTCATCTAACGATAATTCGAAACTTGGGGCAAAGGTATTGAGAAAGTAATCCATTTCAGGCGTTCTGCGTTCTTGCAAAGTGACGTCTAAGCGTTTTTTTGCCAGAGCGAACTCATGGTTGCCGGCGCTTAGTTCTTCAAGACATTTTAAATAGGCACAGATGGAATCGGCTTGCTTAACGATTTTTGCGTCCTCTTCGTGTGCAGAGTGAGAAAGAAGATAGGGGGCAAAATCATCGTGGAACTCTTCCGGTAACATTGAGAGTAATTTTTGTTCCGCTGCCGATTCTATCTTCTTATATTCTTTGGCAATTTCAGGGTTGTAATACTTCACTGGAGTTGGAAGATCACCCGTTAATACTTCACTGGAATCATGGTACATGGCAAGAATAGCGATGCGTTCTGGATTAAGGTTGCCGCCGAACTTTTTGTTTTTAATTAGGGCAAGGGCATGAGCGACAAAAGCAACTTGTAAGCTATGCTCTGAAACGTTTTCTGGTGAGACGGACCGCATTAAAGGCCAGCGTTGGATCAGCTTCATTCGAGCCAGGTGGGCGAAAAAATGGCTTTCTTTCATGGCTTCCTCCGTTTCTGGTGTAAAAAAAGGAACTCACTAGGAGTTCCTCTAAGCATATGAGAGATCAGCACTAATTACTACCAGTGATTCATTACTGGCTGTAGGTTGATAGGAATCTTTCAAAACGTCCAATAGCGATTTCTAGATCTTCAACGTGCGGTAGTGTCACGATGCGGAAGTGGTCTGGTTTTGGCCAGTTAAAACCGGAACCTTGCACCAGTAAGACCTTCTCTTGTTTTAAGAAATCTAAAACCATCTGCTGATCGTTCTTGATGTTGTACATTTTAGTGTCGATTTTCGGGAAGAGGTACATCGCACCCTTAGGTTTGACACAAGAAACACCAGGAATCTGATTGATCAGTTCATACGCTCGGTTGCGCTGCTCTAATAAGCGTCCGCCAGGTAAAATCAGTTCATTAATACTCTGGTATCCACCTAACGCGGTTTGAATCGCATGCTGCATTGGTACGTTTGCGCATAAACGCATCGATGAAAGCAGCTCCAAGCCATTCACGTACCCTTGAGCCAGATGTTTAGGCCCCGTTAGGAACATCCAGCCACCACGGAAACCACAAACACGGTAGGCTTTTGAAAGGCCATTGAATGTCATGACTAGCACGTCTTCAGTGAGTGTGGCGACTGAGGTATGTGTTGCACCGTCGTACAACACTTTGTCGTAGATCTCATCTGCGAAAATGATCAGTTTGTGCTTGCGTGCTATCTCAATCACTTCAAGTAGGAAGTCACGGCTGTATACCGCACCTGTCGGGTTGTTCGGGTTGATCAGAACAATGCCACGTGTCTTTGGTGTGATTTTCTTTTTGATGTCTTCAAGGTCTGGGTACCAGTCAGCCTCTTCATCACATAGATAATGAACCGGCTTACCACTAGATAGTGCAACTGAAGCTGTCCATAACGGATAGTCTGGTGCTGGGATCAGCATTTCGTCGCCATTGTTTAATAGCGCTTGCATGGCCATTACGATCAACTCAGACACGCCGTTACCTACATACACATCTTCGACATCTAGCGAGCGTATACCTTTACGCTGATAGTGTTGGACCACAGCTTTACGAGCAGAGTAAATACCTTTGGAATCACAATAGCCTTGAGAAGTCGGCAGATTACGAATCACGTCGACTAAAATCTCATCAGGGGCGTCAAAACCAAATGGGGCAGGGTTACCAATGTTTAGCTTTAGGATTTTATGCCCTTCTTCCTCCATGCGCTTAGCATGTTTGAGTACAGGACCCCTAATGTCGTAGCAGACATTGTCGAGTTTTGACGACATCCCGATATTTTGCATTGTTTAATTCCTAAAAATTCGTTAATTTCTTTATTAAAATACAATAATTTGTTTTTTATTAGAATATATATCTGTAAATAATCTGTCTGCTGGTTAAGTTTTGCTCGCTTGCTATCACAGGATTTCGCAAAAGATCGCATACGACCTTGATTTGCTTTGGGTCTAAACTTAGAGTAGCCGTCAGTTACCATTTATCCTCACATACAACGAGGTTGATTTGTCACAGTTCCATCAAGCCGTAAAGAGAATTATCGAGCGAGTTCAGCAATCGGAAGGCAATCAAACACGTCTGGTCGAGCCCCTTAGCGAGAAACCTAATTTCTCATTTATTGATTGGCTTGATGCACAACCACTTTTCCCTAAGTTTTATTGGCAGTCCCGCGATACACGTGAAGAGGTCGTTGCACTAGGGCAATTGCACGCTTTTGTTGAGCCAGGTCCTGCTTATACCATTCTAGGTGAAGGGCAAAGAGTCTGGGGCGGGCGCTCTTTTGATGGACAGCATGAGAAGAATCATCGCTGTATGCCTTCTTTTTTCTTTTTGCCTCAAATTGAGTTAATTCGTTTTGACCAACAGTGGTCTCTCGCAGTTAATATTTCAGAAGACAAAGCGCGAACTCTAGCTGGGTTGAATAAACTGGTTTGTGAGGTCGCGGCCTTAGCTCCAATTTCGTCTCACATCCGCTCTATTGTTCACACGCCAAGTCAGCCTCAATGGAATGAGTTAGTTCATAAGGTTCTGACTGGTATAGAGAATGATGATTTTAAGAAAGTGGTTTTAGCGCGTCGCTCTACCGTGCAGCTTGATAACACATTAAGTGCTGCACAGCTACTTAAAGCAAGTTACTTAAATAACCATCATAGCTTCCATTTCATGCTGAGCTTAGACAGTAAGCACAGTTTTATGGGGTCTACGCCAGAACGTTTGTATTCTCGCGTAGGGCATGAGCTACATACCGAAGCGTTAGCAGGTACGATTGGTCGGGGAGACAATGCCACTCAAGATATGGAGTTGGCGAATTGGTTATCCCAAGACCAAAAGAACCTCAACGAAAACCAGTATGTGGTGGACGACATCATTGATCGTCTATTACCGCATTCTGAAATGGTTGAAGTGGAAGCTGAACCGAGTTTGGTCAGACTACGAAAAGTGCAGCACCTTAAGCGAAATATTCACGCTAGTCTAAGAGCGGGGATAAATGGTGTTCAGTTGTTATCGGCGCTTCAGCCAACAGCGGCGGTTGCTGGCTTACCCCGACAAGAGTCCATGCAGTTTATTCTTGATAATGAGCCCTTTGCACGCGGCTGGTATGCAGGCTCTATGGGTTACATTAGCCATGAACGAGCAGAGTTTTGTGTCGCAATCAGAAGCGCGCTTGTGCTCGGTGATCAAGTACAACTGTTTGCGGGCGCAGGGATTGTGCCTGGTTCTGTGGCAGAACATGAGTGGGCAGAACTTGATAAGAAAATGTCGACGTTACTTACGCTGATTTCTGATCATCCGCCATTGGGAGTCGCATCATGAGTCATGACCAAGCGGTGCTCAATCGAGTTTGGTCAGAAACCATATTGATTGAGCTTCAGCGATTTGGCGTTAAGCATGTTTGTATCGCTCCCGGATCTCGTTCTACTCCTTTAACTTTAGAAGCGGCAGAACAGTCCGACTTTTCCATTCATACTCATTTTGATGAGCGTGGACTGGGCTTTATGGCTCTTGGTTTAGCGAAAGCTACTCAGGAGCCAGTGGCAATTATCGTTACCTCTGGTACGGCAGTGGCGAACCTATTACCGTCGGTTGCCGAAGCCAAACTTACTGGTGAAAAACTGGTGCTGCTGACAGCAGATCGTCCAGTAGAACTTGTCGGCTGTGGTGCAAACCAAGCGATAAATCAATTGGGTATTTTTTCACATCATGTTTCGGCCAGTTTGAATTTACCAAGCCCAAATTTAGCAACGTCGCTTAACTGGTTGCTGACCTCTGTTGACGAAGTGATGTTTACTCAGCAATTGCAGGGTAGTGCTGTTCATATTAATTGTGCATTTCCAGAGCCTTTGTATTCCAACGGCGCAAAAGCGGATTATCAAACCTACTTAGATTCGGTCGCCGGATGGCGAAAAGGAAGCGGCACTTATACTCAGCGTTTTAGCCATTTGTCACAGGCGAACATCCCGCCTTTTTCGGACAAAAAAGGCTTGGTTGTGATTGGCAGCTTACCGCTTGAACAAGCGCGTTCGGCGCAGGCATTTGCACAAAAGATGGGATGGCCAGTACTTGCAGACCCGCAAAGTGGCCTCAGTTCGGATTGGGCGTATTACGATGTATGGCTTCAACTTCCCGAGTTTGCAAACGAGCTTGAATCTTGTGAACTTATTATCCAATTTGGTAGCCGAATCATCTCCAAACGTTTGAACCAATGGATTGATAAACAAGTATCGAAAAATCAACAAAGTAAAGACGTTCAATACTGGTATATCTCGCCGCGTATGGACCGTAATAACCAAAATCATCTGGCGCAAATGCACTGGGTTGAGCTTCCTCAAACTTGGGTTTCTCGCATTAGCTTTGAGAAGCCAATATTTGCTGGGTGGGCTGATAGGTTAGCGAATGGAGTTAAGCGAGTTCATCAACGTATCGAAGAAGCTTTCCTATCTGGTTCAGCGTCTGCCATTGACGAAATTGCGTTGGCAGCAGACATCAACGAGCGCACTAAAAACGCTGATGTCTTTTTGGGTAACAGTTTGTTTGTTCGACTTGTCGATATGTACGGCAAACTTGATGATGTAGAAGTGTTCACTAACCGAGGCGCGTCAGGGATTGACGGTTTGTTTGCTGCAGCATCAGGCGTGCAACGGGCAAGAGGTAATCCGTTACTGATGTATATCGGTGACACAGCAGCACTTTATGATCTCAATTCTCTGACGCTATTTTCTCACAATAAACTGCCGGCGGTACTTGTTGTTACCAATAATGACGGCGGTGCGATTTTTGATATGTTGCCAGTACCACCAGAGCGCAGGACGACATATTATCAAATGCCTCATGGTTATCAGTTTGAACACGCGGCAAAGCAGTTTGGTTTGGCGTATTTGCATGTTTCTACACTGGAGCAATTCCAATCATCTGTAAAAGAGCATTTATGTCACGGCCAAGGAACGTTGCTGGTCGAGGTTCAAACCCCATCTAACCAAGCTGCTGAGACACTCAAGGCATTTAATAAGAGTCTGAATGCTTTACTTTGAACGTTTCCCTGTATTAGAAAAGCACCAAAGTATTACTTTGCCTACTCTGGTGTTTTTGCATGGTTTGCTTGGTAGCGGTGAAGATTGGCAATCGTGTATCAACGCGTTACCCGAGTATGAACGTGTTACGGTTGACCTCCCTGGTCATGGGCATAGCCAATCTATTTCTTGCAGCGATCTGAATGATTGCTGCAAACTTCTTGGTTCCACACTATCTTTATTATTTCCCTCACAACAACCACTTATTTTGATTGGTTACTCTATGGGCGGCCGCATTGCGATGCATGGTATTGCCCATCAATGCTTTCCAGATCTCAATATTGCGGGCGCGATTGTTGAAGGGGGAAACTTCGGGCTTCAAACTGAGTCAGAGAAACAGGTGAGATTAGAGAATGATGCTCGCTGGGCAATGCGTTTCAAAACTGAACCACTTGAACGTGTTTTGAACGATTGGTACCAACAAGCGGTGTTTTCTTCACTAAACCATGAGCAAAGACAAACATTCATTGCGAAGCGAAGTGATAATCTTGGCTCAGCGGTGGCGAATATGTTGATGGCGACATCGTTAGCCAAACAGGCATATTTGTTGCCCTCACTGCAAAAGCAGAATATACCAGTGTATTACTTGTGTGGTGAGAAAGACCAAAAATTTAGCCAACTGGCACAACGTAGCGGGTTGGCGTATCGACAAGTTGAAGGCGCTGGTCATAACGTCCATCAAGAGCAGCCCAAACAGTTTGCGATACATACCAAGCAAATAATTCAGTCTCACTTTGGTGAGAGTAACGAGAACAATGGGAATCACCATGGCTAAAACAGTAGGCATTTCTGAAGAAGAACTTTACGCTCCGGTTCAATGGAAAGATTGCGGCGAGAAATACGAGGACATTCATTACCATAAGTCTGAAGATGGTATCGCGAAAATCACCATTGCGCGTCCTCAAGTGCGTAACGCGTTTCGTCCTCAAACGGTAAAAGAGATGATTGATGCGTTGGCAGATGCGCGTTACGACTCTGGTGTTGGCGTGATCATTCTGACAGGTCTAGGTGAAGACGCATTCTGTTCTGGCGGTGACCAGAAGATCCGCGGCGACTACGGCGGCTACAAAGACGACCAAGGTACGCACCACCTAAACGTATTGGACTTCCAACGTGATATTCGTACTTGTCCAAAACCAGTGATCGCATCGGTAGCAGGTTGGGCTGTGGGCGGTGGTCATGTTCTGCACATGATGTGTGACCTAACGATTGCAGCTGACAACGCTCAATTTGGTCAAACAGGCCCTAAAGTGGGTTCATTTGATGGTGGTTGGGGTGCATCTTACATGGCTCGCATCGTAGGCCAAAAGAAAGCTCGCGAAATTTGGTTCCTATGTCGTTTCTACAATGCTCAAGAAGCGGTAGACATGGGCCTAGTAAACACAGTTGTACCACTAGCGGATCTAGAGAAAGAAACCGTTCGTTGGTGTCGTGAAGTACTACAGCACAGCCCAATGGCATTGCGCTGCCTGAAAGCTGCATTAAACGCAGATTGTGATGGTCAAGCGGGTCTGCAAGAGCTAGCGGGTAACGCAACGATGATGTTCTACATGACTGATGAAGGCCAAGAAGGTCGTAACGCCTTTAACGAGAAGCGTCGCCCAGACTTCGATAAATTCCCTCGCAACCCATAATCCGTCTAAATGAGGAGCGTGTTAGCTCCTCTGTTCCTTTTTTCCTGAGCGCCTCGCCCTCTGGGAGGCTGGTGGGATTGCTCGTCAGAACGCTCAAATATACGGCATTACATAGGACTTGAATTATGCGTGAAGCGAAAATTTATCGTTATAGCTTGCCCATGGATAGTGGTGTCATCCTACGTGACAACAAGCTAACCGAACGTGTTGGTTATGTTGTTGCGCTTTCCGAAGATGGTAAAACAGGGCTTGGAGAAGTCGCTCCTATTCCTGGTTTTAGCTTAGAGAGCACCGAAGATGCGGGTGTTCAGCTACAAGAACAGGCGGAGCGTTGGGTAGCAGAGTTGGATGTGGATTATGCCAAGATGTACCCGTCGGTTGCGTTTGGTTTATCGATGGCACAGCTTGAATTAGCTGGTGGCTTACCACAACAAGGTAAATACCAAACAGCGCCACTATGCACTGGCGACCCAGATGAGCTCATTCCAAAGCTGAACGAGATGGAAGGTGAGAAAGTCGCTAAGGTGAAAGTTGGACTTTATGAGCCAATTCGCGATGGCATGCTTGTGAACCTTTTTCTTGAATCAATCCCTCAATTAACGCTTCGACTCGATGCCAATCGCGCTTGGACACCAGAAAAAGCGCAGCAGTTCGCTAAGTACATTGCTCCGTCTCTGCGTCAACGAATCACGTTTCTAGAAGAGCCGTGCCGCTCTCCTGGCGATAGTCTCTCTTTTGCGATTAATACTGGTATTGCTATCGCTTGGGATGAAACATTGCAAGATGCGGTTCGTCGTGAAGATTTCCGTCTTGAAGATCTAACTGGTGTGAAAACGATCATCATCAAACCCACACTCATTGGTTCAGTGGATTTTTGTATTACACTGATAGAGAAAGCGAAGTCACTGGGGATGAAAGCAGTGATTAGCTCGAGCATTGAATCCAGTCTCGGTTTAACTCAATTAGCGCGCTTTGCCCAATGGCAGCTGCCTGATGAAGTTCCAGGTTTGGATACGATTGGCTTATTCAAAGCTCAGCTAGAGCAGGGCTGGCCTAAGTGTGAACTTCCCGTTCTTCCTCTAAAAGACCAGGAGATTGTGTGGCATTCTGCGTAGACAATATTGCGAAGGCACCATGGAAATATTGGGCTCAAACGAGCCCTTTTTCTATTGCACTCAAGACATCAACAGAAGTATTAAACTGGCAACAACTCTCGAAGCGTATTGACCAATACACTCACTATTTGAATGACTTGGGTGTAACTCGGGGGGATGTGCTGACTTTGGTTGGCAAGAACCAAGTAGAAACACTGTTGTTTTATCTTGCCTCCAAACAGTTAGGCGCGCTCGCTGCGCTGACCATGGAACAACCACTAGATAAGTTGCAGGGTAAGCTTGCTACACTTTACAGGCCTGATCAAACTCGGTTTATCTGGTTTTCTCTGGAGTGCGCTTCGACCTTTTCTGAACATGATATACAAAAACTCAAGGCAACATTGCTTTCACCGCCTGTAGTATCACAGAAAGAGAGTGATTCGTTGACTGAAGATAGCTATCATCATGACCGGCTAGCTTCAGTAGTATTTACTTCTGGCTCTACAGGGGAGCCTAAAGCTGTGGTTCATACACATCGACAGCATCTTGCGTCTGCAGAGGGCTTGTTGCAGGAGTTCATTTTCACTCAGCAAGATGCTTGGCTATTATCGCTTCCGCTGTATCACGTCTCTGGATTAGCGATTGTCTATCGTTGGCTATATGTCGGAGCAACACTAAAAGTCGGTTCAGGGAAACTTGTTGATGATATTCAGGGCGTATCACACGCTTCTTTGGTTGCGACTCAGCTCAAACGGTTATTGGATGATGATGCACATTTGTCATTGACACATGTGCTACTTGGCGGCAGCCACGTTGATCACGAGTTGGCACTACGAGCAACAGGGCAAGGCATTGAGACATGGTTAGGTTATGGGATGACGGAGGCGGCCTCTACCGTTACCGCAAAGAGAATTGACAGCACCAGTAATGCTGGACATGTATTGAAGCACCGTAAGATAAAATTAGTTGACCAACGCATTTTTATTGGCGGTAAGACATTAGCGGCAGGGTATTTCCATCAAGGACATGTTACCCCATTTCTGGATGAGAAAGGCTGGTTTGACAGCAAAGATCTTGGCGAGTGGCAAGGTGATGAATTAAAGATAATCGGCCGTGCCGACAATCAGTTTATCTCTGGTGGTGAGAATATCCATTGTGAAGAGATTGAAGCCGCTTTGAACCAAATTGATGGTGTAGTGCAGAGTATAGTGGTTCCAGTCGAAGACGCGGAGTTTGGTCATAGACCAGTAGCTGTGATTCAGACCAATGGATTGCGCAGCAAGTCGGAGTATGACCAGCACTTGCAATCAAAGTTAGAGAAGTTTAAATGGCCAGTGGAATACCATGTAATGCCACAAACTCTACTAAAAGGTGGGATCAAAATTTCACGTAAGGCCGTGAAAGAGTGGCTGCTGTCATCACTTCAGCATTAGTCAATTTTGCTATGTATTAGTCATAAAGAGAATTTCGTATCCTTATAACTCTGAATCATAATTATGCTTCTTAGTGGAGAGAAAATGCATAAGGTTCAGGATGGCAAAGCTAGTTTTAATTGCGGCAGTAGCACTACAAATTGGTATCGCGATAAGTAGTGAAGGGCTAGCCCGCTCTCTTGCAGAGCTAACGGCATTTTTGATCGCTATTGCGTTGGTCGTTATATACAAAAATAGCAAACGGGAAATACCGTCCCCTCAACGCGATAAGCAGACCACCAATATCTAAAACAGTAACCAACTTAGAGAAGTGGTCGAAATTAACACCCACAGAGTCACACCAAACAACAGTGGCTTAGCTCCAGCAGACTTTAGTTTTGAAATTGAAATGCTACAACCTATCAAGAACAGACATACAACCAACGCTTGCTTTGCTCCAATGAAAATGCCGTGATAGACCATTTCAAATTGAGGAAAGAAGTCGCTAAACGCGATAGCTGCACAGTACCAAAAAATGAAATAAGGGATAGCTAGTTTTTTCTTTCCATTCTCTTTTTGGCCTCTTGAAAAGATGACGGCACTGATCAAAGCAACAGGAATGATCCATAAAGCGCGCGCGAGTTTCAATGTTGTTGCCGTAGTTAGCGCTTCTTCCCCATAGGCCGAGGCAGCCCCGACAACAGAAGATGTGTCATGAATGGCAATCGCAGCCCATGTGCCAAACGTGTGTTGATCTAGCCCTAAAGCATGTCCAATCACAGGAAACACAAAGAGTGCAATGGAGTTCAGGACAAATACCGTTGCCAGTGCTAATCCAATCTGCTCGTCTTTCGCTTTAATCGCCGGTGCCACAGCAGCAATTGCGCTACCACCACAAATTGCAGTACCTGATGAGATTAAGTAAGCGGTTACTCGCTCCAATTTAATTACCCTGGCAATGAGAGTGCCCATGATCAGTGTGCCTGTAATAGTGGCGATGATCAGGCCGATACCATCCGATGTGACTGCAAGTGCTTGCTCAAAGTTGATGCCAAAGCCTAAGCCAATAATCGAGTAAGACAGCAGCTTTTTAGTAAAAGAAGCGATGGGCAGCTCGGAAGGCACAAAACCAAAACTTGCGAGTAGAAAACCGATAACTAGAGCAATGGGAGAGGAGGCAAGAGGGGTTAGACAAAAAAGTAACGCCAATCCAAACAGGAGGTAGTTTCTATTCAAGGTTTTTATTCGCTGTTGTGAATGAAAGGGAGAGTATATCGCACTGGGTGTGGTCAGTTTGTCTTAATGATTTGAACACATGTTCAGTTATCCTAAACATGTGTTCAAGTGTATTTATCGCCAGTCGCCTCTAAGTTGATGCACTTTATCGAACATTGTTTTTGCCGTTGCTTCATTTGGTGGCACCGGTTGTCCTGCCTCAATTTCTAGCTTTGACCAAAATCGAGTCGGTAAGCCACAGCATGCGCGACCTTTTGCGCGGCTGAAATAGCTTCCCCATAAGCCTTTAAGTGCAACAGGTATGACGGGTACTGGGCTACGACGTAGAATGATATCAATACCGCGCATGAATTCATTCATTTCACCATCTGAAGTTAATCTTCCTTCAGGGAAAATACAGACGATATGACCTTCGCTTAGCGCGGCTTCCACATCGTTAAATGCACGTCTGATAGAGCTTCTGTTACTCGCTGAAATTGGAATTACCCCAGTTCGACGTAAAAAGCGCCTTAATGGAGGTAGGTTGGCGTAATCTTCCTCCATCACAAAACGAATCAACCTTGGGCATACTGCACTAAGTAGCAATGCATCCATGTAGCTTACATGATTACATACAATCAATGCCCCACCATGCTCGGGTAGGTTGTGTAGATTCTTATGCTTAACTCGATAGATGGTGTGCGTAAGCATCCACATGACAAAGCGAACTACAAAAATAGGTATTTGCAAAAAGATGTAAGCGGCAACTAAGAAATTTAAAATGGCTAACAATGCAAACAGCTGAGGAATTGTCATCTTGATTACACTTAGGCACACAATACCTAAGACAGCGCTGCCGACCATAAACAGAGAGTTAAAAATGTTGAGCCCTGCGATGACTTGAGCACGTTCGGTTTCCTTTGCTCGATGCTGCATTAATGCGTAAAGAGGCACGATAAACAAACCGCCCGAAGCGCCAATCATCAATAGGTAGAAAAATAATGGCCAAAAAGGCTCATATCTAAAGAAGTCTACAAAGTTATGGAAAGTAGGTAGATCATTGGGAATGGAAGTGGCCATTAGGTACCCAAATACCGTAATGCCAAAGGCACCAATTGGCACAATACCGACTTCGATACGATGGTTTGAGATCCAATTGCAAAGTAGCGACCCTAGCGCGATACCAATGGAAAATAGAGCGAGCAAGAAAGACACCGCACTCTCGGTGCCATTTAGGTAAATCTTAGTGAAATTCGGGAATTGTGTTAGATATGCGGCGCCTAAAAACCAAAACCAGCTTATTGCCATTATGCATTGAAAAACAACTCGATCGGATTTGGCGATAGAGAGCGTGTGTTTGGTTTGCTTGTATGGTTGCCAACGAAAAGAGAGATTGGGCGCGCTGGCTGCAGCAAAGGGGATTGAGCGGCTCGACAAGTAGCCTAACAATGCGAAGATCACGACACAAAATGCGGCAAGGTATTTTGCGTTGTCTGCAGAGGCTATAATCCCAGCGCCTAAGGTGCCAATAAGGATGGCGATAAAGGTACCAGCTTCAACAAGAGCGTTGCCGGGCACTAACTCTTTAGCATTTAACTTTTGAGGCAAAAGGGCATATTTAACTGGGCCAAAAAATGCTGACTGTGTGCCCATTAAAAACAGTAGCAATAAAAGCACACCATAACTTTCGGTTATGAATCCGATGGCACCCAAGAGCATGATGGCTATTTCAAATAGTTTAACCTTACGAATAAACCATGACTTTTCATATTTGTCGGCTAATACGCCAGCGGAAGCAGAGAACAGAAAGAACGGTAGAATGAACAAGCCTGCCGCAAGGTTGATGAACAAATTGCTCGAAATAGGTAGTGCACTGGAGCCAGCGAATGCGACAAACAACAGCAAAACGTTTTTAAAAATATTGTCGTTGAAAGCGCCAAAAAACTGAGTAATGAAATAGGGCAGGAACTTTCTCTGCGTAAGTAAGGACGGCTGTCTGTCGGATGACATGGATAATCCTTTGTTACCAGTTCGTGAGGTAGTTAGAAAGAAGATTACTGATCAATTCTTTGCCATCAATCGGCTCACTAGAGAAAAACTTATCATCAACACTGAGTAAAGTAATGCCATGTACGCCAGACCAAAGGACTCGACTCGCTTGAATCACTTCGGATTCAGTACGATGTGGTGCGATTTGAGCCAATAGTGACTCTAGCATTCCCGTCATACCATCGATACGTTTGGCATGCCATTCCGGAAGTTCTGCTCCATTCATGTTGTGTTCGAACACTAACTGCCAACGGTATGGGTGTTTTTGAGCAAAATCGTGGTAGCAATAAGCGAGTTCAAAAAGCGCTTGATGGGAGTCTTTGCTGTCATTAGTCGCTTTGCGTGCTTCTTGAGATAACTCATCTAAAGTTTGAGCGACAACATGAAGCAACAACAAATTATAATTACCAAAAACATTTACCAATGTGCTTGGCACGTAACCAATCATGTTAGCGATTTTACGAAGACTGAGTTCGTGGTAAGAATTCTCATCTAAAAAGTTTTTGACCGTTGTTAACGTCAAATTCACTAACTCTTCTCGGGTGTGATCGTTTCTGCGCGCCATACTCTCAAACTACTTTATTGAACATCGTTCAATATGATAGTCAGCTACCTATTAACCGTCAACAAGGCAATGTGTCCAAGTGCCCTCAAGGTGTAGGATTCTGAGCTGTGTCACTGATTCTAATTCAAGTAAAACAATCTGGAGTATTAGTGAACTTATTCCATACTTTTTTTACATTGATCAAGCGCCTTCAGCTGAATTGTAAGCAGTGTGAGCAGTCTGCATTTTTGGCAATATTCTGATACATGTCAGCTTCTATAAGCTATTTTCATCAATCGGTATACAGAGTATGATGACTTAAAAATCATCTTTGGCGTGCTACTGTTTGAAACAACGATTGTTTCGTCTTGAAAATGGGGCACTATCTTAGATAGCTAACTTTAAGGATAACGATGAAACGTTTCTTTTCTATTGTTGCTTTATTGATGTTTACTGTTGCTGTAACGCCTATCGCGGAAGCGAAGAAGTTTGGTGGCAGTAAGTCTTTCGGTAAGAGCTACAAAACTGCACCAGCACCGAAACAACAGCAACAAAACACCAATACGGTCGGCAAAGATCAGACGACAAAGTCTTCAAGTAAGAAAGGCCTTATGGGGGGTCTGCTAGGCGGACTTCTTGCTGGTGGTCTACTTGCTGCATTCTTTGGCGGTGCTTTTGAAGGTATCCAGTTTATGGATATCCTAATTATTGGTTTGATTGCCTTTGTCATCTTTAAACTAATGCGCGGTATGCTAGGTGCGAAGCAGGGCAGTATGAACCAGCATCGTCAACAGCCTGCATTTGGTGGCAACGCATCTAAGTTTGAGCAACCAAACATGCAAAACTTTGAGCAACAACCAAACACAAATAATGGTGGCTTTGGTGGTTTTGGCGCTCAAACAGACGTACCACATAACTACCCACCGGGTTTTGACCAAGCAGCGTTCATTAATGGTTCTCGTGAACACTATCGAATCCTGCAAGGTGCGTGGAATCACAACCAGCTAGAAACTATTGAAGAATATGTTTCTCCAAGCTTGTTTGAAGACCTAAAAGCAGAGCGCGCGAAGCTCGACGGTGAGCAGCATACTGACGTAATGTACGTTGATGCGGAGATCGTCCGTGCTGATTACGATGCAAATAAAGCACAGCTTAGTCTGCAGTTTAGCGGTCGTTACCGTGACACAGTAGAAGGTGTTGAAGAAGAAATCGAAGATATCTGGCACCTAGAGCGTGACTTGACTGCGCCTAATGCGCCATGGTTAATCGTTGGTATTCAAGGCTAGTCACCTTTAAACCAATTTAGTCACTAGTAAAAATCCCGCATCCCCTGCGGGATTTTTTGTATCTATCATTTATATTTCTTGTACGTGTTTTTATACAAACATCACTAATTGAGTCCGCTTGATAACTTTTGCTCTAATTTTGCGAGCCCACTTTTTCTAGTAAGTCCTCAAGTGTTTTCCTATTTATATTGAACATTCATATTAAGGCCATACGAACTAACAAAATCAAAATAGCTAGTACATTGTTTGTAGGGTAAAGATCTGCTCCTCAGCCTTTTGTTTGTGGAGTTTCACATGGGGTTGGTTGCTTTAGTGAGATTGAGTATAGGTTATACCAATCGTAGTAAATAACTGGTCATTCTAGCTTGTTAAAATACTCGATAACTGCGCCTTGTTCTCAAGCATTTTCCCTACGCTATTTCTGATCACTTATTTACCGTGATAGGTATTCAATCGAGAAGAGTTTCGGTTAGGAGTGAAAGGTTCGTTGTAGTAGGACTATGCTATCAAGATCCTGAAACGAAAAAAGCCAGCTCAATGAGCTGGCTTCTTCAATATGGTGGAGGGG
>NZ_JAHGAP010000110.1:0-695 GCF_030248655.1 Vibrio sp. D431a
CACAGGCGCAACTGTGAAGTTCACCGTTTGGCTGACGCTTTCGCCGCTTGGATCGGTGGCAGTAAACGTCAACGCTTCTGAGCCGTTCCAGTCCGCAGTTGGGCTAATGGTCGCGATGCCATTTTCAATCGAAACCAACACGTTGCTGTTGCCGGACACTGAGAAGTTCAGTGCGGAGTCGCTGTCTTTAAATGCGTCGTTTAAATCAATCGTGTAGATCGTAAAATCTTCTGCTAACACTTGATCTGAAATGACATTATCGACTGTTGGTGCATCGTTAACGCGATTCACAATCAAACTATCACTGTCGCTAACCGTTGGATTAACACCATCCGATGCTGATGCGCTGATCGTTAGGTCTTTAAGGTTGAGTTCGTCGTTGTTAACCGCGTCAACACCCGCTTGAGTCAGTTTGACTTCATCGCCAACTAACGCAAAGTAGCCGTTTGAGTTGTTTTCTAAAGAAACGGTTAATTGCTCTTCTGGCGTATCGGTATCAGCGACTTCCAACGTTGCCACTACCGTATCGGTACTCACTGCGTCTTCAGTGATACTTTCTACAGCATCGACCTTGATCGTTGGCGCATCGTTCACTGGATTAACGGTAACGGCTACTTTCGCTTGGTCAGTCAGCGAACCATCGGTGATGGTGTAAGTGATTTCAGCATCACCATGGAAGTTCTCGGCCGGTGTGA
>NZ_JAHGAP010000111.1:0-1253 GCF_030248655.1 Vibrio sp. D431a
AAATTGGAGAGTGTTATGAAATCAACAACTAAAAGAACTCAGCGCGATTACTCCCTCGCTTTTAAACTCACTGTAGTTGATGAGGTTGAAAAAGGAAGCCTCACTTACAAACAAGCCCAAGAGAAGTATGGCATCCAAGGTTGCTCTACGGTTTTGGTTTGGCTTCGTAAGCATGGTCGACTAGATTGGTCTAAAGGGACACCTAACTTTATGTCCAAAGGAGACTCTATGGCCGAGTTCAATTTACCTCCTACACCAGAGCAACGTATTAAAGAGCTTGAGAAGCAGCTCGAAGATGCTCAACTCAAAGCCGACTTCTTTGAAGCTGTCGTGAACGTTATGGAACGTGACTATGGTGTTAGAGTGACAAAAAAGCACAAAGAAGCGTTGTCCAAGAGAAAACCATAGTAGGTTTGAGCGTTACGAAGTTTTGTCAGTTAGTACAAATCTCTCGCCAAGCTTATTATAAGCAATGCCAAACTCAATCTCGTTGTGAACATCATGAGCATGCTGTCATTGGCTTTGTCCGTGAAGTCAGGCTGAAGCAGCCACGCATTGGCACGCGTAAACTGAAGTTCTTAGCAGCAACAAAGGGCATTCAAATAGGTCGCGATAAGCTCTTTGAACTTCTCAGAAAGCATCGGCTGTTAGTGAGAGCAAGACGAGCCTATCACCGAACGACTGACAGCCGTCATCGATTTTTCTGTCACCCAAACAAAGTGAAAGATGGGCTGACACCAACGAAGCCAGAACAACTGTGGGTTGCTGATATTACTTACTTGCCAACTCAAAATGGAGAGAGTTATCTCAGCTTGGTTACAGACGCTTATTCAAGGAAGATTGTTGGTTTTTATGTGGATGACAACATGAAAACTCAATCAGTTAAGCGGGCATTTATCTCAGCTCTCAGGCAACGGCAGAGTGAAGAAAAGCTAATACACCACTCAGATAGAGGCTCACAATACTGTTCGAGGGAATATCAAGATATCCATAAGAAACATAGAGTGACTTGCTCAATGACTGACGGGTATGACTGTTATCAGAATGCTTTAGCTGAGCGTGTAAATGGGATACTCAAAATGGAGCTCTTGCTGAAGAAACCGAAAGATCTGAAAGAAGCAAGGACGATGGTAGCAGAGTCCGTAGATATCTATAATCAAATGAGGCCTCATACGGCTTTAAAATACAAAACGCCCGATGAAGTACATCGAGCGTTTTAGTTAAAAAGTGTCAACCCATATCAGGACGGGTCA
>NZ_JAHGAP010000112.1:0-534 GCF_030248655.1 Vibrio sp. D431a
GGCGTTATGTACTTTAAGGAAAATTGTAACCAACTCTAAAGGATTGAGAGTGATAGATCATTTTGAAATTAAGGTAGTTGCATTCGAAGAATGTCGTGTGTTTTACAAGAATGTGCTAGAGCCATTGGGTATTGAACTCAAGTGGTCAGATGAAAATGCTGCTGGCTTTGGGCTTTCGAGCGAGCCAAATGTAAGGTTTCTAATTGAAAAAGGCGTCAGTAATTCTAAGTGCCATATTGCTTTTTCTGCATCAAACAAATTACAAGTTTCTGCGTTTCATCAAGCGGGGTTATCTTTAGGTGGTAAATGCAACGGTAAGCCTGGTTTACGAAAACACTATGCTCCAAACTACTACGCTGCGTTTTTGATTGACCCTGAGGGCAACAATGTGGAGTCAGTAGTGTACCTTTAGCACGTACATAACAAATTGTTCAAGAGTGATTCGGCACGCGTGGCATTTTTACTATGCGTTGGTTTTAGTGGTTAAGGTGGTATGCGGAAGCTTCGGTATTGCGCGCCTCACACCTTAACAAG
>NZ_JAHGAP010000113.1:0-803 GCF_030248655.1 Vibrio sp. D431a
AGTAAAAATGCCACGCGTTGCGAATCCCTCTTGAGCAGTTTGTTAGTCGCGAGGCACCGAGCGCCAATTTTAAGCCAAACTAAACTTTGCGAACAACAAACTTTATGTGCTTTGATGCACTTAAGTCAGGCGTAGTCTCAAAGCGGCTGTTTAATGGAACCACTTGGAACAACCAACGCCGCAGAAAACGGACTGGCAACAGTTAAGGGGTGAAGCACGCAATACCTAAGCTTCCGCATGGCACTTCAACACCGAAACCACCGCATACCAAAAATGCCACGCGTGCTGAATCCCTCTTGAACTGTTTGTTAGCACGCTGCCCTTTAAGCTTTTGGTACACGCCAAGACATTGAAATATAGCACGAAACTTATGGCTTAAAACACTAAACCAAACGGACAGCTGCCAAACTAAAAACAGACATCAAGACGTAAGTTGACTAGAAGAAAAACATGCTTAACTGCCCTTTTTCACCGCTTTCAAATTAGCAAAGAATACGGGCTTCGAACTTGAACAACAGCGACAAAGCAACGCTTGTTTTGCCGAAAATTTCTCAGCACTAAAGAAACCACACCAGAGAAATAGCCCGAAAGTTAGCAACCGTAAACGATAAACTCAAAGCGAAAACTTCACATCTAGTGCCACCGGAGCGAACATGAAAGGCACATTTGCTCCTGTGTAAAGCTAGGAAAAGAAACCAATAAACACCAAGACTTTTGATCTCTGATGCCAACCCAGTGCTAACGCCCTGTTAAGGTGTGAGCAACGCAATACCAATGCCGCCGCATATCACCTTAATCACTTA
>NZ_JAHGAP010000114.1:0-1267 GCF_030248655.1 Vibrio sp. D431a
AACAATTGGTAGTCAGCATTGTGAGTGAGTACCGCGAGCGGAGACATAGGTTGATTCGCAGTCAAGTTCGCCACGTTGACGGTGTAGCGGTACGATTTCACTACGTCATTATCATCATCGCTTGGACAACCGGCGAGCAAGCCGACTGAAGCTGCTAATAGTAAGATTCTGTATTTCATACATCCCCCTTACTTCACAACGATTGTGATGGTTGCAACTGGGTTTAACCAACGATGGCTGCTGCTGTCTAGGTCACTGATGCCGCCGGTTGGATCGCTATCACCAAGGTTACCCGGATGCACGTGAACTTTGTCGTTAGTTACTGTTGCTTCAACGCCTGTGCCGCCAGTACCAAAGGTAATGAAAGGTGGGTTTGGCATGCTAGACGCAAGTTCATCGTTCGCTTCTGTACCGGCATCGTAACTTCTTAGCGTTGCTCGGTATGTACCCGCTTCCGTTGGGATCTTCCAGCTATCCAGACCGACAAAACCATCATTGGTTGGCAGCAACATCGCGCTCAGAGAAAGATAACCGTGGTCGCCACTGTCCAAGGTGAAGGTGGTTGCCACACCCGGATTCAAAATACCACCAGCAGGGTTCTCAACCACCGCACCACCAGCGTTACCAATCACACTAGCAAGACCAGAGATATCACCGCCTTCTGCCATTGCTTCTAGTTCTGGCGTTGCTGCTTGACCCGTTCTGAACATTTGAAGATCAGAGCCATGTGCAGCAACAATAAGAGGCGTAAAGTAGATGCCTTTGGTTGCGTTTGTCACGGTGATTTCCAATTCCGCCGCATTCACTGATGCAGAGCCTAGTGCCATAGCGACTGAAGTCATGACGAGTCCGAGTTGGGTACGTTTTTTCATTGTGATTCCATCCTTTAATGAGGGTTGAACTACCCAAGCCCATGTATACGGCTTTACTTCTTTGTTCGTGACTTGAGTAGGTTAAGCATTACGTTTCGAACGTTTTGCGTTCTTGCCTCTAAGAATGACGAGCAAATCTATCAGCAACTTCATCGAATTCTCATAAAATTCTCACAAGTTCTGTTCGAATTCTGTCAGCAGCACTTTTTTATTTATACTCAAGTAACCTCGAGATGCTTGGTTCAGCGAGGATGACTTGGTTTGAAGGCGAGGCAACAATTTGAAAATCTAGTGGTTCTAAATCGAAAATTGTTAACGAAGCATGCGAACCAAGGCAACTCGCCCTTCGGGAGCGTGCCACTGAAGCAATTTCTTCGTCAAACAACTTGGAAAGA
>NZ_JAHGAP010000115.1:0-1085 GCF_030248655.1 Vibrio sp. D431a
GGCATTTTCACTATGCGTTTAATTTAGTGATTAAGGTGGTTTGCGGCGGCTTTTGTATTGCGTTGCTCACCCCTTAGCAGGGCGTTATGCATTAAATTTGAATAGGTTACTCGATGAAACTTATTGATGAAATAATAGAAATTTGAGTTCAGAAGAAAGCAGCTTAAAAACAGCTTTATTAAAAACAAAGGTGTTGCTACATAAACTCGGTGAAAAAGAAATCTTGGACTGGGTTGATAGTGAGTTAAGAGGTTACCAATCCATAGACTCGTTGCCAAGCTATAGGGTGGTTCATGTCTCTGTATTAGGTAATGTAAGTAACATGGCTTACCGCCAGACACACCAAGTTTTGCCGATGATGCACTTAGATAAGTCAATTAGAGAGAAGCTAGATACACGTTTTCTCACTGATAGTATTGCTGTCATCAGCGAATATTCAAAGCGCGATGATTTGCAAATAACAATTGCACCTGAGTATTACCCACTATTATCAAAGGGCTTGAGTAATGGCTATCAGGTAGAAACGGCGTGGGTATGACTTCATCGGGTGTCATGACGCAAGTATTAACAGAAGTAAATTCGAGGTTATTGGATTTTGTCCTTGAACTGTCGGAAAAATTTCCATCTGAAATGGATACAGAAGAGATGAGGTCAAGGGCAAAGGAGGTGGGTGTGTCTGACTTATTTAATAATGCAGTTTTTGGTGATAACACTACGATAGTTGTGGGTGACTCAAATACCCAAAATGTGCGAAACAGTATCAATAGAAATGACATACATTCACTAGTTGAAGTCTTGAAACAGAATAAGGTGAGTGATGCTGATATTAACGCTCTTAAACTAGCTATAGAGAAAGATCAGGATACTGAAGAGGTCAAAACTGGACAGTTTGGAAAAGAGGTATCTTCTTGGATGGGGACTATGGTGAGCAAAGCAGCATCTACCGTCTGAGACATAAAAGTTGGAGCAGCAGGTAGTTTGCTTGCAACCGCAATTGGTAAGTATTACGGCTTTTAATGCATAACAAACTGTTTAAGAGTGATTCGCAACGCGTGGCATTTTTACTATGCGTTGGTTTAAGTGAT
>NZ_JAHGAP010000116.1:0-603 GCF_030248655.1 Vibrio sp. D431a
GTTTGTTATGTTTGTTTGTACACATATAGCTGTTTAACAAGTGAACACATAAACTCTCGAGCAGTTCGGCTATTTGCTTCACCAACGTCCAGATAAATGACTTTGTAATCATTCGAATATGCGAAATATATTGGGCCTTTCTTTTTAGTATCAAAAGTTACAATAGGAAAAAGAGCTGAACGACTTGCGATTTCAATATCCGCTTCTTGTTTGAATAGTATTTGATTTTGCTTTCTTTTAGATTGTGTCGCGAACCTTTCAACCAGATTTTTTCTCAGTTCTTGCTCTTCACTAGAAATATAACGACCGACACCATAACCTGACATTCGCTGATACTCATCAGGGATCGAACTGTCCAGATAGCCAAAGTAAGAATCTTCTTCAACGAAGCTCCCTATAGCTCGTTTGGCGTAGTTTTTAATCGCTTCACAACGTTCGGGCATTTGTAGAACTTCATACCTGCCATGTTTGGTGACGCAAAGCTGAAAATCTGCCTTAGGAAAATACTCTTCAAGGTCTATATTATGCTTCGCAAAGTAATCCCAAAGGTTATTGTCTATAAATACTTTCAATATGGTATCTCCAGCAGAAACATAACGCCCT
>NZ_JAHGAP010000012.1:0-88542 GCF_030248655.1 Vibrio sp. D431a
GCTGAGCTAAGGACGCGCAGTTTTCGATATCGAATTTCATCAACATCAGGGCATTACCCTTTAATAAGTGGCGCGTCCTGGAGGATTCGAACCTCCGACCGCCTGGTTCGTAGCCAGGTACTCTATCCAGCTGAGCTAAGGACGCGCAATAATCTTATTTTACTTTGTATAACCCGTTTATCAAACGAATTATTAAATAGTGGCGCGTCCTGGAGGATTCGAACCTCCGACCGCCTGGTTCGTAGCCAGGTACTCTATCCAGCTGAGCTAAGGACGCGCAGATCTTCTTGCTAAGAAGTTGTGAAGTAAATCACATTCATTTCTTACGAAACAAAAAAAAGGCCATCGGGCCAGTCAATGAATGGCGGTGAAGGAGGGATTCGAACCCTCGATACGGGATAAACCGTATACTCCCTTAGCAGGGGAGCGCCTTCAGCCTCTCGGCCACCTCACCGTTTTCATTGTTATATCTCAGAAGAGATATGGCGCGTCCTGGAGGATTCGAACCTCCGACCGCCTGGTTCGTAGCCAGGTACTCTATCCAGCTGAGCTAAGGACGCACTTTTTGTTGATAAATCAACGTTGCAAGAATGGCGGTGAAGGAGGGATTCGAACCCTCGATACGGGATAAACCGTATACTCCCTTAGCAGGGGAGCGCCTTCAGCCTCTCGGCCACCTCACCGTCTTGCGGAGGCACATATTACGTTTTACCGAAAATATGTCAAACACTTTCTTTGAAAAAATCTACGAAACTGGCTTAACCGTTGCTGATTTAATCAAAGTGACTATTAAACGAACTTTATCACTCTATTATGATGAAAAAAAGAGAGTCTTCTCTGAAAAAAAGACATTTATTTTCAAATAACTTTCTGAAGTTCGAATCAACATTATTGATGAATTCACAGCCATACTCAACACGATAGTTTCTGCAAATTTTCAAAAACAGTAAAAACTAAAAAGGCCAACCCTTCGGTTAGCCTTTTTCATTCAAACTAAGCTCTGTAAACAGGAGCGACTTAGTAGTTACCTGAAGCAACGTTGCCATTGCCTTTTTCAGCTTGAATGCGCATGTAGATTTCTTCACGGTGAACTGAAACCTCTTTCGGAGCGTTAACGCCGATACGCACTTGGTTACCTTTAACACCTAGTACAGTTACAGTCACTTCATCACCAATCATCAGTGTTTCGCCTACGCGGCGAGTCAAAATTAGCATTCTTTGCTCCTTGAGTAATCTCTAAATTTTCTTGCTACAAAGCTATTATCCAACAAAAGTTATATTTTCGTAAACTACCTTGTTAGCGAAAATCAGCCTAAAAAGGCATGTTTTTGTTGAATGTTTAATGCTTCACTAGACGTAATGTAAGCATCATGCAGAATGTTTGCTGCTGTATCCACACATTCGGGTGCTAAAACTAGCATCATAGTGAGTGCATTCGTTGCGCTGAAATTGATCTCAATATCTCGCTTTGCCAACAAATCGCATGCGTGCTCTACCATTCCATTGGCCTCAAGCCCCACTGCGGTCAACAGGCTTACCACTTCACTATTACGGATTTTGTCGCTGAACACCAGATCGAACTTGGCACATGCATCTTGTTTTATCATGATACCTGCCCGTTCTGTTTCCTCGATCACATTCCAAATGTCGATACCCAACATCTGACATTGTTTTGTAGCACTAGATAAATGTTCTTTATCGACTTCGATTATGGCAAGGTCACGTTGAATGGCTATACCAGAGACGGCTTGATTGCCTAACTCCCCCTTTACCAGACTGCCTTCATTAACATCAAATGTCGAAAGCACGCGCAGTGGCACATTATTCTTCCATGCAAATTGCACTGAAGGTAAATGTAATACTTTCGCGCCTCGGCTTGCCATCGCTTCCATGGAAGGAAAATCGATAACCGCCAATTTTCGCGCGTTTTTCACTACACGTGGGTCACAAGTATAAATACCATCAACGTCGGTAAAGATTTGACACTCATCAGCGCGCAATGCGCCTGCCAGTGCCACTGCGCTCGTATCTGAGCCACCTCGACCTAATGTGGTGATATCCCCGTTCTCATTCACACCTTGAAAGCCAGCAACAATCACGATTTGGTCTTGCTCAAGCAATCCCAGAATTGTCTTAGTATCAATGTGTTTAATCGTTGCGTCATTGTGTTGATTATCCGTCACAATATTCGCCTGTGCTCCGGTAAGCGAGCGTGCAGCATGACCCAATTTATTGAGTGTCATTGCTAACAGTGCCATTGACACTTGCTCACCAGCAGAGAGCAAAACATCAAGTTCTCGAGCTGTAGGCACGCTATCTATCTGTTTAGCGAGGTCCATCAGTCTGTTTGTTTCGCCTGACATTGCAGACACGACAACAACAACTTGATTGCCATCATTTTTCGCCTTAATGATGTGTTCAGCAACTTGGTGGATTCTTTCAATTGAACCCACGGAGGTTCCGCCAAACTTTTGCACGATAAGGGGCTTTTTCACCAGTCTTCACCTTCCCAAGACCGAAGTCTCTTTAGAACTGCTTACATCGTCAGTATTTCCTTTTAGAAAAATTATATAAGCAGTAGTTACAACAAAAACCAAATAGCCTAAATGACTCGGTTAACTTTTGGTCAATTAAACCACTTGGCTGCTAAAAAAAATTACGCTCAATCAAAGAAACTTGATTGAGCGTAATTTTAGTAGTTAAAAGCTTATAAGCGCTCTTCTAACCAAGGCTGAACTGTTTTAATTGCCTCTGGTAGTGCGGCTACATCAGTACCACCAGCTTGAGCCATGTCAGGACGACCACCGCCTTTACCACCGACTTGCTCAGCAATCATCTTAACTAGATCACCAGCTTTTACTTTACCAGTTAGATCTTTAGTCACACCAGCAATCAGGCCAACCTTGTCACCTGTTACGTTGGCAAGCAGTACGACACCAGACCCCATTTGGTTCTTGATGTCATCAACCATAGTACGTAGGTTCTTGCTGTCAGCGCCTTCAAGAGCTGCGACTAGAACTTTTGTACCATTGACTTCAACCGCTTTGCCCATGATGTTAGCGCTTTCTGCTGCCGCCATCTTATCTTTTAGCTTCTGCACTTCTTTCTCTAGCGCTTTTGCTTTCTGTGCAGATTCTGCCAGTTTCTCTTCGTACTTCGCGTTTTGAGCTTCAATAGCGTCTAATGCAGCCTCGCCTGTTACCGCCTCAATACGTCGAATACCTGCAGCAATGCCGCTTTCTGAAGTGATTTTGAATAGGCCAATATCACCTGTGCTTGATGCGTGAATACCACCGCAAAGCTCTGTCGAGAAGTCCCCCATAGACAGTACGCGTACTTCGTCGTCGTACTTCTCGCCGAATAGAGCCATTGCGCCTTTCTTCTTAGCTGACTCAATGTCCATCACGTTGGTTTCAATCGTGTGGTTGCGACGAATTTGCGCGTTAACTAGGCGCTCAACTTCTTTCAACTCTGCTGCGGTTACGGCTTCTAGATGCGAGAAGTCGAAACGTAGGTTGTCTGCCTTCACCAATGAGCCTTTCTGCGTTACGTGCTCACCTAAAACTTGGCGTAGTGCTGCGTGTAGCAAGTGCGTTGCTGAGTGGTTTAGAGAGATAGCTGCGCGACGCTCTGCGTCAACGATAGTTGCTACTTCATCACCTTTCGCTAGAACGCCTTCTGCCATTACACCGTGGTGCGCGATTGCGTTACCTAGTTTTTGAGTGTCCTCAACGCGGAATACACCAGACTCAGTACGGATTTCACCAGCGTCACCACACTGACCGCCTGACTCTGCGTAGAATGGTGTTTCACCAAGTACGATGATTGCTTTGTCGCCCGCAGATAGCGAATCTACTTCGTTGCCTTCAACGAACATCGCTGCTACAGAACTAGAGCCTTTAGTACCTGTGTAACCACAGAATTCTGTTTGCGTATCAACTTTGATTGCTGCGTTGTAGTCAGTACCAAAGTTACCCGCTTCACGCGCACGTTGACGCTGCTCTTCCATCGCTTTCTCAAAACCTTCTTCGTCGATTGCGAACTCACGCTCACGTGCAACGTCGTTAGTTAAGTCAGCTGGGAAGCCGTAAGTGTCGTAAAGTTTAAATACGGTTTCGCCGTCCAGTACTTTACCGTCTAGGTTATCTAATGCTTCGTTTAGAATCGCCATACCGCGCTCAAGTGTACGACCAAAGTTTTCTTCTTCGATACGCAGTACTTTTTCAACCACAGCTTGTTGACGCTTCAGCTCTTCACCAGCCGTACCCATGATGTCTGCCAGTACGCCAACCAACTTGTGGAAGAATGCACCTTGTGCGCCCAGCTTGTTACCGTGACGAACTGCGCGACGGATGATACGGCGTAATACGTAACCACGACCTTCGTTTGAAGGCATAACGCCATCCACGATCAGGAATGAACATGAACGGATGTGGTCAGCGATAACGCGTAGTGATTGGTTTGATAGGTCTTCGTAACCGATCACTTCTGCTGCTGCTTTGATAAGAGCTTGGAATACATCAATTTCGTAGTTTGAGTGAACGCCCTGCATGATTGCAGAGATACGCTCGATACCCATACCAGTATCTACCGATGGTTTTGGTAGCGGTTCCATAGTGCCGTCTGCGTGACGGTTGAACTGCATGAATACGTTGTTCCAGATCTCGATGAAACGGTCACCATCTTCTTCAGGCGTGCCAGGACGGCCACCCCAGATGTGCTCACCGTGATCGTAGAAGATTTCAGTACATGGACCACAAGGGCCAGTGTCGCCCATTTGCCAGAAGTTATCAGACTCGTACGGCTTGCCGCCTTCTTTGTCACCAATGCGAACAATACGATCAGCGGGCACGCCAACTTTCTTGTTCCAGATGTCAAACGCTTCGTCATCGGTTTCGTAAACAGTTACCAATAAACGATCCGCTGGCAGTTTAAGAACTTCAGTTAAGAATTCCCAAGCAAAGGAGATCGCATCTTCTTTGAAGTAATCGCCAAAGCTGAAGTTGCCTAACATTTCAAAGAATGTGTGGTGACGAGCAGTAAAGCCAACATTTTCTAGGTCGTTATGTTTACCACCAGCACGTACGCAACGCTGAGCCGTAGTCGCTCGAGTGTAGGCTCTTTTTTCTAAGCCTAAGAAACAATCTTTAAATTGGTTCATACCTGCGTTTGTGAACAGCAGGGTTGGGTCGTTATGTGGAACTAACGATGAACTTTCTACGATTTGGTGTCCTTTGCTCTCAAAGAACTTGAGGAACGCGTTACGAACCTCATCAGTGCTCATGTACATGCAGCTCTTCCTGAAAATAGTCGAGTTAGAATTTTGCCGTATTGTAGATCATGCAAACAGCTGAGACTAGTTTTCTTGAGGAAAAGAGGGAGTAGGAGAAAAAATTTGAAGCAAAACAAAAATCAGTGCGGACGACTGACCGTTAATCTTCGTCCTCAAAGCTCAGCGCGTAGCTGATTTGGTCAAAACTGTAGCCACGATATTGCAGAAAACGAACTTGTTTTGCGTACTCTTTTTGGTCTTTGGCTTTAATACCTTTGAATTTCTTTTCTGCCGCCTGTTTAGCCAGTTCAAACCAATCTTGCGGCTCTTCAGCCATAGCTTGCTCAATCACCGATTCCGCAACACGCTTCTGGTTTAACTCTTGACGAATTCGACGCTCTCCATGTCCTTTGTATACATGCTGTCTAATTTGACTCTTCGCGTAACGTAAATCATCTAAATAGTTATGGTCTAGGCAAAAATTAATTGCGATGTCGATGTCTGATTCTTCATAGCCCTTCATCGATAATTTTTGGTAAAGCTCATACTGACCATGATCGCGACGGCTAAGCAATTGGATAGCAGCCTCTTTGCTCGATAATGTTGGCGCCTGGCGTTTTTGGTACATGATGATCCTAAAAGTATTTTTGCTGTACAGGCTCTCAATGGCCTTTGTGATAATTCGATTTTTGATTTCAATAGATACAACAAAGCCCCGCATTGCAGGGCTTTGTCATTTATTAATCTATGAGAGATTAAAACTCTTCAGCTTGCTCTGGCGCTTCACCAGCTTCAGGCGCTTCCGCAAGTGCTGGCGCTAGCAACATTTCACGAAGTTTTGTATCGATAGTTTTAGCCACTTCAGGATGCTCACGCAGGTAGTTACACGCATTCGCTTTACCTTGACCAATCTTATCGCCATTGTAGCTATACCAAGCACCGGCTTTTTCAACTAACTTGTGCTTCACACCTAGATCGACAAGTTCACCTTCGCGGTTAAAGCCTTGGCCGTACATGATTTGTGTGTTTGCTTCTTTAAATGGTGCTGCAATCTTATTCTTAACAACTTTGATGCGCGTTTCGTTACCTACGACTTCGTCACCTTCTTTGATTGCGCCAGTACGACGGATATCTAGACGAACAGAAGCGTAGAACTTAAGTGCGTTACCACCAGTTGTTGTTTCTGGGTTACCAAACATCACACCAATCTTCATACGGATTTGGTTGATGAAGATACACATACAGTTAGACTGCTTTAGGTTACCCGTTAGCTTACGCATTGCTTGAGAAAGCATACGTGCTTGCAGACCCATGTGGCTATCGCCCATTTCGCCTTCGATTTCTGCTTTCGGTGTTAGTGCTGCAACAGAGTCGACAACCATAACATCGATAGCACCAGAACGTGCAAGTGCGTCACAGATCTCTAGAGCTTGCTCACCTGTGTCTGGCTGAGAAACTAGCAATGCATCGATATCAACGCCAAGTTTCTTCGCGTATACAGGATCTAGAGCGTGCTCTGCATCGATAAACGCACACGTTTTGCCTTCACGTTGCGCAGCAGCAATAAGCTCAAGCGTTAATGTTGTTTTACCTGAAGATTCTGGGCCGTAGATTTCTACGATACGACCCATTGGTAGACCACCAGCACCCAAAGCGATATCAAGAGAAAGAGAACCCGTTGAGATGGTTTCTACGTCCATTGCGCGGTTATCACCAAGGCGCATGATAGAGCCTTTACCGAATTGCTTTTCAATTTGACCTAGCGCAGCGGCGAGCGCTTTCTGTTTGTTCTCGTCCATTACTTTCTCCGATTTATTCATCTTCTTTGGGCGACGAATAGTAATTCATTTTTCTTAAGCAGAAGAACTGCTCAGCAATGAAAGTTATTATACTGTTGATTCATACAGTGTCCATACCTGTATGAAAAAAATTTGGCTGACCTAAAGTCATGATTTGCTCTAGCCCTTATCAATGCTGGGCTAAAACAAGTTAAGAAATTCTAGAGCAGATGTTGATACAATTGAGTCAGCGCGTGCTCGACCGCTTTTTTGCGAACTTCTGCACGGTCACCAGAGAAATGCATGGTTTCGACTTGCTGCCAACTTTGGTTATCAGCAAAAGCAAAGCAGACCATGCCGACTGGTTTCTCTTCACTGCCACCACCCGGCCCTGCAATACCACTGATGGACACACCGATGGTGGCATTGGAGTTTTTAATTGCACCCTGCACCATTTCAATCACAACTGGCTCACTCACTGCACCATGCGCTTCTAACGTTGAAGCTTGCACACCAAGCATCTCCATTTTCGCTTCATTACTGTAGGTGACGAACGCACGGTCAAGCCAAGCTGAACTACCAGCAATGTCAGTAATGGCGGTTGCAACACCACCACCTGTGCATGATTCTGCGGTTGTTAAAACATGCCCGTGTTTAGCCAATAATGTGCCTAAATCGGCACTCAATTTTGTTGTTTTTTCCATAGCCAAAATGCCCTTTGTCTCTTTTTACTTGATAGGGATTCACGTATCCTAAGCCGCTACGGAAATAAACAAAAGAACTTACCTGTGAAAGCTGAACAAAAACACACTCCGATGATGCAGCAATACCTCAAGCTAAAAGCTGAGAACCCAGAGATTTTGCTGTTCTACCGCATGGGCGATTTCTACGAACTCTTTTACGATGATGCCAAGCGAGCTTCTCAGCTTCTTGATATTTCATTGACCAAACGTGGTGCGTCTGCAGGTGAACCTATCCCAATGGCGGGTGTGCCATTTCACGCCGTAGAGGGCTACCTGGCAAAACTTGTTCAGCTTGGTGAGTCTGTGGCGATCTGTGAACAGATTGGCGATCCGGCCACCAGCAAGGGACCGGTAGAACGTAAAGTTGTGCGTATCGTGACACCAGGTACTGTGACGGATGAAGCGCTGCTTTCTGAGCGTGTCGATAACTTAATCGCAGCAATTTACCATCACAACGGTAAGTTCGGTTATGCGACGCTGGATGTCACCTCTGGTCGCTTCCAACTGACAGAACCAGAAACTGAAGAAGCGATGACAGCCGAGCTTCAACGCACTGCACCACGTGAGCTACTGTTCCCAGAAGATTTTGAACCTGTACATTTAATGGCGGGCCGCAATGGTAACCGTCGTCGCCCAGTCTGGGAGTTTGAGCTTGATACGGCTAAGCAACAACTCAATCAACAATTTGGCACAAAAGATCTGGTTGGTTTTGGTGTAGAACATGCGTCCTTAGGGTTATGTGCTGCTGGTTGTTTGATCCAGTACGTAAAAGATACTCAACGTACGGCTTTACCTCATATTCGCTCTTTAACGTTTGATCATCAGGATCAATCCGTCATCCTTGATGCTGCTACCCGACGTAATCTGGAAATTACTCAAAATCTAGCAGGCGGAACCGATAACACGCTCGCTGCAGTACTCGACCATTGTGCAACTCCGATGGGCAGCCGAATGCTGAAGCGTTGGTTGCATCAGCCTATGCGTTGCATTGAAACGTTAAACAATCGCCTTGATGCGATTGGTGAGATTAAAGAACAAGCTCTGTTTGCCGATCTTCAACCAACGTTAAAGCAAATTGGTGATATTGAACGTATCTTAGCGCGCCTTGCATTACGCTCTGCTCGCCCTCGCGATATGGCTAGACTTCGCAATGCCATGCAACAGCTACCAGAGCTAGAATCTGTCACCGCTTCTTTGACCCATCCGTACCTAACGAAATTGGCGAAGTATGCAGCTCCGATTGACGAAGTATGTGACCTGTTAGAGCGCGCGATTAAAGAAAATCCGCCGGTTGTTATTCGTGATGGTGGCGTCATCGCTGAAGGCTACAATGCGGAGCTCGATGAATGGCGAAAATTGGCAGACGGTGCAACAGAATATCTTGAGCAGCTTGAGCGAGATGAGCGTGAACGACACGGTATCGATACGCTTAAAGTAGGCTATAACAACGTTCATGGCTTCTTTATCCAAGTGAGCCGTGGCCAGAGCCATTTGGTTCCACCGCATTATGTACGTCGCCAAACACTCAAAAACGCTGAACGCTACATCATCCCAGAGCTTAAGGAACACGAAGACAAAGTACTTAACTCGAAATCTAAAGCGTTAGCACTTGAGAAACAGTTGTGGGAAGAACTGTTTGATCTATTGATGCCAAACCTTGAGAAGCTGCAAAACCTAGCTTCTGCTCTGTCTCAACTGGATGTATTACAAAACCTAGCAGAGCGTGCAGATTCGTTAGATTACTGCCGCCCAACGCTTGTGAAAGACGCAGGAATTCACATTCAAGCTGGTCGTCATCCAGTCGTAGAACAAGTAACAACAGAGCCGTTCATCGCGAACCCAATTGAGCTGAACCCAGCCCGTAAGATGTTGATCATTACCGGTCCAAACATGGGTGGTAAATCAACCTACATGCGTCAAACTGCGCTGATTGCATTGATGGCACATATCGGCTCTTATGTACCGGCAGAATCCGCACAGATTGGTTCTTTAGATCGTATATTTACTCGTATTGGTGCGTCAGATGATCTTGCATCTGGCCGCTCGACCTTCATGGTAGAAATGACCGAAACAGCCAATATTCTTCACAACGCAACTAAGAACAGTTTGGTGCTAATGGATGAAATCGGACGCGGTACTAGTACTTACGACGGTCTGTCTTTAGCTTGGGCAAGTGCGGAATGGCTCGCAACACAAATTGGTGCGATGACCCTATTTGCAACTCACTACTTCGAATTAACAGAGTTACCGAACCAACTGCCAAGCTTAGCGAACGTTCACTTGGATGCCGTAGAACATGGAGACAGCATTGCCTTTATGCACGCAGTTCAAGAAGGTGCGGCAAGTAAGTCTTACGGCTTGGCTGTTGCGGGCTTAGCTGGCGTACCAAAAACGGTCATCAAAAATGCGCGTAACAAGCTATCTCAGCTAGAGCAACTGGGGCAAAACAGTGACACACCGCGTCCAAGTGCAGTAGATGTGGCCAACCAGTTGAGCCTGATTCCAGAGCCTAGCGAGGTCGAACAAGCTCTGTCAGGTATTGATCCTGACGACTTAACGCCACGCCAAGCTCTTGAAGAGCTGTATCGCTTGAAGAAGATGCTGTAAACAGACTCACACCGACGAGCAAAAAAGAAAAAAGGCTATGGGGAACCATAGCCTTTTGTGTATCTAGTGAAATACGGATTACTTAATCGTCTTCTACGTTAAACAAGTTTTCCATATTCAAACCTTGTTTGATTAGGACTTCACGAAGACGACGTAAACCTTCCACTTGTATTTGACGTACTCGCTCACGTGTCAGACCAATCTCTCGACCAACTTCTTCCAGCGTCGAAGGCTCGTAGCCTAGTAGGCCGAAGCGACGTGCAAGCACTTCTTTCTGTTTCGGATTCAACTCTTCTAACCAATGAATCAACGATGATTTGATGTCGTCATCTTGAGTCGAAACTTCTGGATCAGAGTTGTTTGCATCAGGAATAATATCCAGCAGCGCTTTCTCACCGTCACCACCGATTGGCGTGTCGACAGAGCTAATACGCTCATTAAGGCGTAACATTTTGCTTACGTCTTCGACTGGAATATCTAATTGAGCAGCAATTTCTTCTGCGGTCGGTTCGTGATCGAGCTTTTGAGAAAGTTCACGCGCAGTACGCAGATAAATGTTCAGCTCTTTCACTACGTGGATAGGTAGACGGATCGTGCGAGTTTGGTTCATCAACGCTCGCTCTATCGTTTGTCGGATCCACCATGTTGCGTAAGTAGAGAAACGGAAACCACGTTCTGGGTCGAATTTTTCGACCGCTCGGATCAAGCCGAGGTTACCTTCTTCAATCAGATCGAGTAGTGCTAGACCACGGTTACTGTATCGACGAGAAATCTTAACAACCAAACGTAGGTTACTTTCGATCATACGTTTGCGTGCCGCTTCGTCGCCACGTAGGGCGCGTCTTGCGTAAAGCACTTCTTCTTCGGCAGTAAGTAAAGGTGAGAAGCCAATTTCGCCCAAATACAACTGAGTTGCATCTAAGCTTTTACTGCTCGCGTCAAATTCTTCACGCGCAGTCGCTTTGCTTTCTGTGGATGATGATCTTTCGAGTTCGTTATCAATGGTCTTCACTGACGCATTGTCAAATGCAAACTCTTCAACTTTGGTTACTGTGTTGCTGATACTCATAACGCCTCCCCCTGGCGAGTTAGCAAGACATGACAACTCAATATGTCGCTAAATGATGTCGCAAGTTGTTTTTCAAAGTTTTAAGGCAAATAGCGTTTTGGATTCACTGATTTACCTTGATAGCGAATTTCAAAGTGTAGTTTGACCGACTTTGCACCTGAACTACCCATGGTGGCGATTTTTTGTCCGCTTTTTACGCTTTGTCCTTCTGTGACCAGCAGTTTGTCATTATGTGCGTATGCGCTTAAATAATTGTCGTTATGCTTTACTATAATTAAGTTGCCATAACCTCGTAGCGCATTGCCTGAATAAACGACTGTGCCGGCTGCGGTTGAAACGATAGGTTGACCACGCTGTCCTGCGATGTCGATACCTTTATTTCCCTGTTCTCCCGCCGAAAAGTTCTTGATTACTCTCCCTTTTGTTGGCCACAACCACTTTGAGACTTTATCACTCTTTGCTGTGGTAGTTGGCGCTTTTTGCTTCACTTTTTGGTTATCTTTTGAACCAACATACTCCTTTGTTTTCGATTGTTCAACCTTCTTTGGAGGCTGTTTTTGTACGACTTTAGGCTTAGTCTCTGTAGGTTTTTGACTAGAGTTTTTACTCGAAGGTTTAGGTTTAGAGGCTGTTGATGTTTTCGTCACTGGAGCTGGGGGTGTCGTAACAACAGGAGCCACAACGGGTTCAACTTTTTGACCATATTTAGGGGCGACATATTTCGGAGCCCAAAGTTTTAGCCTCTGTCCTGGGTAGATAGTGTAAGGCTGAGTTAACTCATTGTAACGAACAAGATCATTTACATCTTTATCTGTGACATAAGCTATGAAGTAAAGTGTATCACCTTTTTTTACCTCATAATAACTCCCTCTGTAACTCCCTCTTTCAAGGCTTGAATAGTCTTTTTTTAGGCTAGAGACAGGTGCAGGGGAATGCGCTGCACAACCAACTAGTCCTGCAGCAAACACAAAGCTAATACCAATATGACGTAGTAACTTATTCACCTATCCCTAACCCTTAAGCTAAATCACCCGCAACCAGAGGTACGAACCGAACCATTTCTACAACGGTAGAGAGATATTCGTCTCCCTTACGCTCTATTTTTAATAACTGTTGTTCCGTATCTCCAACAGGAATGACCATTTTGCCGCCATCTCTTAATTGTGAGAGAAGAGCTTGGGGAATCACTTCAGCGGCAGCGGTAACAATAATAGCATCGAAAGGACCTCGCGCTTCCCAGCCCTGCCACCCATCAGCATGCTTAGTTGAAACATTGTAGATATCCAATTGCTTCAGGCGACGCTTTGCTTCCCATTGCAACGATTTAATTCGCTCAACGGAGTATACATGATCAACAATTTGCGCCAGTACCGCGGTTTGATAACCCGATCCCGTTCCGATTTCCAGAACACGACTCGCCGGTTCTAGCTCAAGCAACTCGGTCATACGAGCAACGATATAAGGCTGAGAAATAGTTTGTCCCTGACCAATTGGTAACGCATTGTTATCATAGGCTTGGTGCATCATCGCTTGAGAAACAAAGCTTTCTCGTGGCAAGCGTTGGATAGCATCCAGAACTCTTTGGTCTTTGATGCCACTGGAGATAAGAAACGCTATCAACCTGTCAGCATGTGGGTTACTCATTACTTCTCTTCCTTTAACCAACTATCCATAGCACGCAGCGACTCGTGAGCGGTGAGATCAACTTGCAGAGGCGTCATTGAAACTCGGCCATGCTCAATTGCATAAAAGTCCGTGCCCTCTCCTGCATCTTGCTCCTTTCCTGGTGGCCCTAACCAATAAATGTCATGGCCTCTCGGATCTTTCTGCTTGATCATATTCTCTGCGTGATGACGTGCACCTAAACGAGTAACTTCAATTTCACCTAAATTCTCTGATGGTAAGTCCGGCACGTTTACGTTCAGTAGACGATTTGTTGGAATCGGCGACGCTAAATGCTGTTGTACAATTTGACGTGCAATTTTAGCGGCGGATTCGAAATGTCGCTTACCCACTAGAGAAAAAGCCACCGACTGAACGCCAAGGAAATGACCTTCCATGGCTGCTGCTACTGTTCCAGAATAAAGAACATCATCACCCAAATTAGCGCCATGGTTGATTCCTGACAGAACAAGATCAGGCAAATCATCTTTCATTAGCTCATTCAGCGCGAAATGCACACAATCCGTGGGCGTGCCTTGCACTGAGTAGATATTTGGGGCAATTTCAGTCACGCGTAATGGTTGTTCTAATGTGAGTGAATTCGAAGCACCTGAACGATTTCGATCAGGTGCGACAATGGTCACTTCGGCGATATCTCTCAACTCATCAGCGAGGGCATGAATCCCTTGTGCATGAACACCATCATCATTGCTGATTAAGACTCTTAAGGGCTTCGGGTTTCGTGAATCCTGTTCCATTAGTATTCTCTTTCTACTTCAACCTCATTAACTAACTCACGAACAATAGAGGTCGCAAAAGATCCCGCATCCAGTGAGAAAGTCAGCGTAATGTTGTTACCTTCAACCGTCCAAGCTAAATCTTTTGGCTTCAGCGCAATATCGCGACGATCGTGGCGCATGCGATTACCACGAATCAGCGCCATGAGGTCAGGCTCTTCGTCTAAAAACGGTTGCTCTAATGCCAGAGCCTCGGCTTGAGTAGGCAGTGCATTATCGCCAGCAAGCGCAGCGGTAATTGCCGCTTCACCTTGTGCAAATTGCACTTGCAAATCAGTGATGTTGTTTGCATCAATCAACTGAGTGCCAGAATTCGTCTGTGCAATGTCACCATCAATGAACTTATCAAACACACCATTCTCTAGACGAGCTGAAACGATGCGGTTGAAAATCCACGAACGAGCCGCTGATAAATACATGCTGCGCTTGTTTTGATTGCGGGTACGAACGTTTTCGCGTCCCCATCGACGTGCTTCTTCAAGGTTGTTACCATCGTTACCAAAACGCTGACTACCAAAGTAGTTTGGCACGCCAACTTGTTTCACTTTTTCAAGACGTTGCTCTACATCCGCTATATCTGTCACTTCAGACAAAGTAACCACGAACTCGTTCCCTACTAGGTCACCAGGACGCAGTTTTTTATTGTGACGATCTGTTGCAAGGATTTCGATACTTGGGTATTGAGCCAAAAACGCTGAAAAATCTGGCGTTTCACCTTTCGGTAAATGGACACTTAACCACTGTTCCGTCACCGCATGACGGTCTTTAAGACCCGCCCAGCTAACGTCTTTCGACTTAACACCACAGGCTTTTGCTAACTCGTTAGCAACGAAGCTGGTGTTCTCGCCCGTTTTACGGATACGAACCATTAAGTGCTCGCCTTCGCCCGTAAAGGCAAAACCTAAATCTTCGCGAACCTGAAAATGCTCTGGCTGCGCTTTGATTTTTGCCGATGCAATTGGCTTACCTGTTAGGTAAGCCAATGAAGATAAAATGTCTGACATGATGTGTTTCCGCTGATATCACAGCTTAGAGGAGCAAATTGCTAGTTATTGCTTAAACAGAAGTACAACGGCTTCCGTTGCAATGCCTTCTTTGCGTCCAGTAAAACCGAGACGTTCTGTCGTCGTCGCTTTTACGTTAATGTTACTAATATCGGTTTCTAGGTCTTCGGCAATCGCCGCACACATTGCGTCAATGTGTGGTGCCATTTTAGGCGCTTGTGCCATGATGGTTACATCAGCATTGCCAAGACGGTAGCCTTGCTCTTTGACTCGACGGTAAACGTCTTTCAGTAGTTCACGACTGTTTGCGCCTTTCCATTTATCATCCGTATCTGGGAAATGACGACCAATATCGCCGGCAGCAATCGCGCCCAACAGAGCATCCGTTAACGCATGCAACGCTACATCGCCGTCTGAGTGTGCAATCAAACCTTGCTCATAAGGGATTGCTACACCACCAATAATGACAGGGCCTTCACCACCGAATTTATGTACATCGAAACCATGACCAATTCGAATCATTTTCTATCCTTTCTTTATTCGCCGCGCTCACGGCTTAGATAAAACTCGGCTAACGCAAGGTCTTCTGGCTGAGTGATTTTTATATTGTTCGCATTCCCTTGAACTAAGGCTGGCTTCTCGCCTAACCACTCCAAAGCCGAGGCTTCATCAGTAATAGTTACACCCTGTTCTAATGCGTCAGCCAGTGCTTGAGTAAGCTGCTGAGTTTTAAACATTTGTGGAGTAAGTGCATGCCACAATGCTTCTCTATCTACCGTATGTTCGATATCTTGTACTGCGTTTGCTCGCTTCATTGTATCTCTCACAGGAGATGCGAGAATGCCACCCGTTGAGCGGGCGCAGCAAACATCAATCAAACGGTCAATGTCGGATGTTAATACACATGGCCTTGCAGCATCGTGGACTAACACCCACTCGCTTTCCAGATGCTCATTGACATAGTTTAGCCCTGATAACACAGAGTCTGCTCTTTCTTTACCACCAGCTACACGAATCACATCTGGGTGCTTAGCAATGGACAATTCTGGGTAATATGGGTCGCCGTCAGTAATGGCAACGACCACCTTAGAAATATTTGGGTGAGAAAGCAGTTTCTCTACGGTATGTTCCAGTACCGCCTTACCTTCGATCAATAAATATTGCTTAGGGCGATCTGCCTTCATTCTGCTACCCACACCAGCAGCAGGCACAATTGCGATATGCGATGAGTTCATATCCAACATTTTAATGGTTTTCCTCACCTATAATGCGGTAAAAAGTCTCGCCATCTTTAACTAAACCGAGCTCATGACGCGCACGTTCTTCAATCGCATCAAGACCTTGCCTTAAATCATCAATCTCAGCGAACATTTCATTGTTGCGAGCTTGTAGCTTGCTGTTCACTTGTTGCTGAACTTCAATTTCATCTTTTACTGTGTAGTAGTCAGACACTCCGTTTTTACCAAACCATAGAGTGTATTGAAGCAAGCCAAACAGTAGCGTAAGGGCTATAACAAAGATTCGCATATCGCTGCTAACATTCTGTACCGGAAGGAATTAGATAAGGTGACATATATAGCATAAATGCGAGGTTGCCTCTAGGGGAGAAAGGGAGACTCACACGCTCCTTACAAGAAATAAGCAGCAAAATGAAACAAGCTCATGGGAAGCGAACCTTACCCATGACCAAAGTAAGACCCCAAAATACAAATCTATAAATACAAAAAAACGCCGTAGCGAGGGTTTCAAAAAGCTATTTAGCGAAACTTTACTCAATAAGAATTAAGCTTGACCTTTTACTTCTTTGAGACCACTTCCTTGAAACATGGAGGAGTGCGCTCACTTAGCGCTTCCGTTGTATAAAAAAACGCCCCGCAAGTGTGAGGCGTTTTCAAAAGCTTTAAGTTAAGCCGTTAACTCAGTTAAGAATTAAGCTTGATCTTTAACTTCTTTAAGACCGCTTCCTTGAAACATGGAGGAGCGCGCTCACTTAGCGCTTCCGTTATATAAAAAAACACCCCGCCAAAGCAGGGTGTTTTAAAAGCTTTAAGTTAAGCTGCTAATTCAGTGAAGAATTAAGCTTGACCTTTAACTTCTTTAAGACCGTTGAAAGGAGCGCGCTCACCTAGAGCTTCCTCGATACGGATTAGCTGGTTGTACTTAGCAACACGGTCAGAACGGCTCATAGAACCAGTTTTGATTTGACCTGCTGCTGTACCTACCGCTAGGTCAGCGATAGTTGCATCTTCAGTTTCGCCAGAACGGTGAGAGATTACTGCTGTGTAACCTGCGTCTTTAGCCATCTTGATTGCAGCTAGAGTCTCAGTTAGAGAACCGATTTGGTTGAACTTGATAAGGATAGAGTTAGCTACGCCTTTCTCGATACCTTCAGCAAGGATCTTAGTGTTAGTAACGAATAGATCGTCACCTACTAGTTGAAGCTTGTCACCTAGTAGTTCTGTTTGGTGCTTGAAGCCATCCCAGTCAGACTCGTCTAGACCGTCTTCGATAGAAACGATTGGGAATTGGTTAGCTAGCTCAGCTAGGTAGTGGTTGAACTCTTCAGAAGTGAAAGTTTTACCTTCGCCTTTCATGTTGTAGATGCCAGCTTCTTTGTCGAAGAACTCAGATGCAGCACAGTCCATAGCTAGAGTTACGTCTTTACCTAGTTCGTAACCAGCAGCTGCAACAGCTTCTGCGATAACTTCTAGAGCTTCAGCGTTAGATTTAAGGTTAGGAGCGAAACCACCTTCATCACCAACTGCAGTGCTGTAGCCTTTAGACTTAAGAACTTTAGCTAGGTTGTGGAATACTTCTGCACCGATACGTAGACCTTCTTTAAGAGTCTTAGCGCCAACTGGTTGGATCATGAACTCTTGGATGTCAACGTTGTTGTCTGCGTGCTCACCACCGTTGATGATGTTCATCATTGGTAGAGGCATAGAGAACTGACCTGCAGTGCCGTTTAGCTCAGCGATGTGCTCGTATAGAGGCATGCCTTTCGCAGCAGCAGCAGCTTTAGCGTTTGCTAGAGAAACAGCTAGGATAGCGTTAGCACCGAATTTAGATTTGTTTTCAGTGCCGTCTAGTTCGATCATTACTGCGTCGATTGCAGCTTGGTCTTTAGCGTCTTTGCCAACTAGAGCTTCAGCGATTGGGCCGTTTACAGCTTCAACTGCTTTAAGAACACCTTTACCTAGGAAACGTGCTTTGTCACCGTCACGTAGCTCAAGAGCTTCGCGAGAACCAGTAGATGCGCCAGATGGAGCTGCCGCCATACCTACGAAACCGCCTTCTAGGTGTACTTCAGCTTCTACAGTTGGGTTACCACGTGAGTCGATGATTTCACGACCTAGAACTTTAACGATCTTAGACATTAATGTTTCCTCTCGTTTCAAATATAAATGTCAATCTTAAAGGGCAGCAGCACAACCTTCGCCGCCGCCCGTATCCTTTTACTTCTCGAATTCGCCGCGTGCGTTTTGGCCCGCAGCCTTAACAAAACCTGCAAACAATGGATGTCCATCGCGAGGAGTCGAGGTGAATTCTGGGTGGAACTGAGCCGCTACAAACCATGGGTGAGCTGGGTTCTCAATCATTTCCACTAACTTCTTGTCCGCAGATAGACCTGATACTTTTAGGCCTGCTTTTTCGATTTGCGGACGAAGCACGTTATTCACTTCGTAACGGTGACGGTGACGTTCATGGATCGTCGCGCTACCGTACAGTTCACGAGCTTTAGTCCCTTTCTCTAGGTGACACAGCTGTGAACCAAGACGCATCGTACCGCCTAGGTCAGACTTTTCAGTACGCTCTTCTACGCTACCTGATTCGTCTACCCACTCTGTGATCAAACCTACCACAGGGTACTTAGTCTCTTTGTTAAATTCTGTTGAATGTGCACCTTCCATACCCGCAACGTTACGCGCGTATTCGATTAGTGCAACTTGCATACCCAAACAAATACCTAGGTAAGGCACGTTATTTTCACGTGCATATTGAGCCGCACGGATCTTGCCTTCAATACCACGATCGCCGAAGCCACCTGGTACTAGGATTGCGTCCAAACCTTCTAGAAGTTCAACGCCTTTTGTTTCGATATCTTGTGAGTCTACATACTTAATTGTGACGCTTAGACGGTTTTTCAAGCCAGCGTGTTTAAGCGCTTCGTTCACAGATTTGTATGCATCTGGTAATTCAATGTATTTACCAACCATACCGATGGTTACTTCACCAGTAGGATTTGCTTCTTCGTAGATAACCTGTTCCCATTCAGAAAGGTCTGCTTCAGGAGCAGTAATACCAAAGCGAGCACACACAAGGTCATCTAGCCCTTGAGATTTAATCAACTGAGGGATCTTGTAGATAGAGTCTACATCCTTCATTGAAATTACTGCTTTTTCTGGAACATTACAGAACAGTGCGATTTTTTTACGCTCATTCGCAGGAATAACGCGATCGCTACGGCAAACTAGGATGTCTGGCTGAATACCGATAGATAGAAGTTCTTTTACAGAGTGTTGCGTCGGCTTAGTTTTCACTTCGCCCGCTGCCGCTAGGTAAGGAACAAGTGTTAGGTGCATGAACATTGCGCGCTCACGGCCTAGCTCAACAGCTAGCTGACGAATCGCTTCCATAAATGGTAGTGATTCGATATCACCAACAGTACCGCCAACTTCAACAATAGCCACATCATGGCCTTCAGAACCTGCAATAACGCGATCTTTGATTGCGTTAGTGATATGAGGGATAACTTGAATAGTTGCGCCTAGGTAGTCACCACGACGTTCTTTACGAAGTACGTCGGCATAAACACGACCTGCAGTGAAGTTGTTACGCTTGGTCATCTTGGTACGGATGAAACGCTCGTAGTGACCAAGGTCAAGGTCAGTCTCTGCGCCATCTTCTGTAACGAACACTTCACCGTGCTGAGTAGGGCTCATTGTGCCCGGGTCAACGTTGATGTAAGGGTCAAGCTTCATCATAGTCACTTTAAGACCACGAGCTTCTAGAATAGCCGCAAGAGATGCTGCTGCAATACCTTTACCTAGAGAGGATACAACCCCGCCAGTAACAAAAATGTAATTTGTCGTCATGTTTAACCTGAAATTGGTTGAATGAGGGAAATGGAGTGCTTCTGGACGGGAGATAAATATACCAGAAGCTCCTTACCGCCACAACGTGAAATCTATCACACCGTAATTTTTTATTTTTTGCTTCAAATCAAAGTGAGCAAAGACAAACCAAAGTCCGTTTTCGTGTAACCAAACAAGCTGACCTTATATTATGTATTCTGCCAGTTTACCTCTGCCTCGATTCTTCTTGTTTTACTTCATCCCAAAAATGGTCAAGTTCTGATAAAGAACAATCTGTAAGTACTTTGCCTGACTGCTGAACCTTGCCTTCAACTTGTTTAAAACGTCGCGCAAACTTTACGTTTGCTTTTCCTAGCGCGACTTCTGGGTTTTTATCAAGGTGGCGAGCCAAATTGACAGTCGCAAATAGCAAATCACCGAGTTCCAACTCAACTTTCTCTTCATCGGGCTGAACTTGCAGTGCCTCTTCCATGACTTCGTCAATTTCTTCTCGTACTTTATCGACAACCGGGCCAAGTGAATCCCAATCAAACCCAAATTTTGCACATTTTTTCTGAATTTTTGTAGCACGAGAAAGTGCCGGTAAAGAGTTTGGTATTGAGTCTAGGATACTTTCTTCCGCTTTGCCTACTAGGGCTTTTTCTTTTGCTTTTTCCGCTTCCCAGTTCGCGTTAATTTCCTCGTCAGATTCAAACTCAACATCTGAAAAAACATGCGGGTGGCGACGAGTCAGTTTTTCGTTCACGGTTTCGACGACATCCGAAAAGTCGAACAGCTCTTGCTCTTTCGCTAGCTGACTGTAAAAAATCACCTGAAACAACAAATCCCCTAGCTCTTCTTTTAGATTGGGCCAATCTCGATTTTGAATCGCGTCCACCACCTCGTAGGTTTCTTCTATTGTATGCGGAACGATGGTGTCAAAGGTTTGTTTTAAGTCCCAAGGGCAACCGTTTTCGGGGTCACGCAGCTTCGCCATGATTTGTTCTAACTGTTCAATTGGATGACTCATTTTTTGTTCCTTTAAACCTTTCTATTAAAGAAAAAGGTGAGCAGCCAAAACCACTCACCTTCTACATTATATTTTCTCAGCAGCTTTCACTAAGTAATTGTTACTTTGACAAGGCAACAAGTTTTCGCGACTCCTGAGCATAGCCTACTATGTGATGCCCCTGAGCCGGCACGTCGGAATAAGTGCAGCTAACGCAGATAAAAAGCCAAATATGACGCAAGTGTAACTCTGTAAATAGTTGAAGTTGTAGCTAGGCGACAAACAAACGAGACTCCTGAGCATGGTTCACCATGTGATGGAGCGAGTGCGTGCAGTCAACAACGCTACAACGATAACTATGACGAGAGTTTTAGCCGAGGCGTTTCACCGTCATGACATCCTTGATCTGTTCCACACGTTTCGAAACCCGCGAAAGCACCTCAATATTGGTGACTTCTAGGTCAAAGTCCATGATGGCAAGTTGACGTCTGTAGTCGACTCGGTTCTTCATACTGGTCACTTTGATCTTTTCGTTGGCGAACAGTGTCGTAATGTCTTTGAGTAGACCACCTCGCTCCATCGCTTCAACACGCACGGTGAGGATGTATGACCCCACAAAGCCGCTGCCCCAGACTGTATCGATGATGCGCTCTGGCGCATGATGGCGCAGTTCTTCTAGCTGTTCACAGTCACTACGGTGTACTGAAATCCCACGACCTTGCGTTATGTAACCAGAGATATCGTCACCTGGAATTGGCTGACAGCAACGTGCTAGATGTGTCATTAGGTTATCGACGCCTTCTACTACAACTGCGTCTTTTTTCGGTCGGCTTTGCGCGGGTGATTTATGCTCAGCTTCTTGCAGTTTTTCCAGTGCTTGTTGATCTTCTTCCTCTGCCGTTGGCTTGTTAACTAACGCGTTGATATGGTTAATTATTTGGTTGATACGCAAATCACCGCTACCTACACCAACATACAATTCATCTGGTGTTTTGACGTTAAACCGCTTGAGGGCGTAATGCTCTGCATCTTTTAACGTTGCGCCAATTTTGGCTAACTCATGCTCAAGGATTTCACGACCTGCTTCAAGGTTCTTCTCACGGCTTTGTTTTCGGAACCAGGCGTTAATTTTGGCACGCGCACGACCAGAATGAACGAAGCCTAATGATGGGTTTAACCAGTCACGTGATGGGTTAGGTTCTTTCTGAGTGATAATCTCGACTTGGTCACCCATATGTAATTTATGCGTGAATGGCACAATACGACCTCCGACTTTGGCACCGATACAACGGTGTCCCACTTCGGAGTGAATGTGATAGGCAAAATCTAGCGGCGTTGCCCCCATTGGCAAATCGACAACATCACCACGTGGTGTAAAGGCATAAACACGGTCATCAAAGACTTGGCTACGCAGCTCATCGAGCATTTCGCCAGAGTCAGACATTTCTTCTTGCCAATCCAGTAGCTTACGCAGCCACGTGATCTTCTCATCATAACCGCTTCGGCTGCTTGCCCCTTCTTTATATTTCCAGTGCGCGGCAACACCCAGCTCCGACTCTTCATGCATTTGCTTGGTACGAATCTGGATCTCGATGGTTTTGCCTTCTGGCCCTAGAATTACGGTATGGATCGATTGATAACCGTTTGGTTTAGGGTTAGCAACGTAGTCATCAAACTCGCTCGGTAGGTGCTTGTATTTGGTGTGAACTACACCCAAAGCCGCGTAACAGTCTTGCAGTTTGTCTGCGATGATACGTACTGCTCGAACATCAAATAGCTCATCGAATGCCAAACTCTTCTTCTGCATTTTTCGCCAAATGCTGTAGATGTGCTTAGGTCGACCACTCACTTCGGCATTGATGCCCGACACTTCCATTTCGTGCGTGAGGTCTTCAACAAAGTCTTTGATGTACTGTTCACGAACGATGCGTCGCTCAGAAAGCTGCTTGGCAATTTGTTTGTAAGTTTCCGGCTGTTGGTAGCGGAAAGCGTAATCTTCAATTTCCCATTTCAGCTGACCGATGCCTAATCGGTTTGCTAGCGGCGCATAGATGTTGGCACACTCTTTTGCCGCCGCACGTCGAACTTCATCAGGCGCTTTTTTAACTTCAATAAGGTTACAAATTCGCTCCGCAAGCTTGATAACCACGCAGCGGAAGTCATCCACCATGGCAAGCAGCATGCGGCGTACGTTATCTACCTGAGATGACGCTGCACTGCCTTCCATGTTGACGTTGAGTTGGCCAATAGCAGCCATTTCTTCAACGCCGTCGATTAATTTTATGATTTCTTTGCTGTATTTCTCTTCCAGAATTTCTCTGTTAAAAGCACCACTTGAAACCAAAGGAAACAGTTGAGCAGCCACTAAAGTGGCTTGATCCATAGACAAGGTGATCAAAATTTCGATCATTTCTCGTCCACGCCACAACAACAGCTCCGCTTGCTCGTTATCAGCTAATACCGTCTGGCAATCTCGATATACTTCGATTAAGCGTGAGGCTGTGTTTTTCTCTTGTCCTAGGCTAGCCACCCAGTTTTCGAGTTCAAACTGTTCATCTTGGTTTAAATGCGCGCTTCTTACCGCAACCATCTCATCATCCTAATTATTATATTCGTGTGGTTTGACTAACACCGTCCAGGTTAGTTCTTTTTACCGCGCGTACACGCTGGCTTTATGACCACCCACCACAAATAAGGGGTCAAAGTCCTAAAGTTAGGACTTTTCAAACAATGCCATCGATTCTAGATGACTGGTATGAGGGAACATATCCAGCATACCTAATTTAGTTAATTTATAGCCTTGCTCTATCAAGCTTTGACTATCCCTAGCAAGGGTAGCAGGATTACAAGAAACATAAACTACACGCTGTGCGCCAAGCTCAGAAACTTGATCGATGATCCCACTCGCTCCCGCGCGTGCCGGGTCTAATAATACTTTATCAAACCGCTCTGCGGCCCAGGCTTGGCCTTCAAAATCTTGCTCAAGGTTAGCGTGATAAAATTGCGCGTTATTGATTTGGTTCAAAGATGCATTGTTTGTGGCTTTTTCTACCATCTCTGCAACACCCTCTACTCCAACCACGTACTTAGCTAATTTCGCAACTGGTAAACTAAAGTTGCCTAAACCACAGAACAAATCTAACACTCGGTCACTCTTTTGTGGGTCTAACCACTCAACCGCTTGTTTGACCATTTGTTGGTTTACACCTTGGTTTACTTGAATAAAGTTATTTGGTGCAAAAGGGATTTTCACTCCAACTTCTTGATAAAAAGGCATATCGCCTTCGATAAGGTCTAATTGTTCTGTCGATGGCATTAAGTACAACGATGCGCCATGACGTTTTGCCAACTCCGTTAGAGATTGAGTTTCACTCGTTGTCAGAGCGCTCAAGTGGCGCAGCGTAATACACGGCCCATTATCACCAAGTACCAGCTCTACATGACCCAATTGTTCAGGCTTTTTGAACGCTTTTAGGGCTGAGTAAATCTCTGGCAGCAAAACATTCAGTTCCGGTGCCAGCACTGGGCAATCGGTTACTTGCGCAATTTGCTTACTCTGCTTTTTACGGAAACCAAAATGTAGCTGACGGTTTTTTTTATCAACAAACAAGCTCACTCTCGCACGGCGACGGTAGGCCTGCGAATCTCCCAATAACGGGGCATCTAGTTCAATGTCACTGCCTGAAAATTTTCGCATTAGCTGACGCAACGTTTGCTGTTTGTACGTCAATTGTTGGTCATAATCTAAGTGCTGCAAATCACAACCACCGCACTCATGATAATGTGGGCAAAATGGCTCCACACGAGCTTCACTCGGCTTAAGGATTTTAATCAACTTACCGCGAGCGTATTTGCTCTTTTCTTCCACCAATTGAGTGACCACCTCCTCACCCGGCAGTGCTCCATCGATAAACAATGGCTTCTTTTTGAGGTAAGCAATGCCTGCGCCGTGGTGATCTAAACGCTCTACTTGCACTGCTTGGTGCCGAGTATTGAGTTGGGTTTTCTTTTTCGGTTGAAAGATGCGTGCCATGCTCTGTGCCTGATTTATGTGTAATTGCTCTTCGGCTTCACTATTCTTGATTGCAGCCGTTGTGTGATTCGAGTGACTTGATTATGCTTACCGTTTATTCGGTGACGTCACTTCTTTGCTCAAGGCTTTATCGTGCGCTTGAGAAATAATGCGTTATTTTCCCATATCCAGACTCCGATGTAATTAGATAACATGACCAGATATGGCTTACGAGCACGTGTAATTACACTAACTCTCGCTCCCACTCTCATTATTGGTTTATTACTGAGCGGCTTTTTCTCATTTAACCGCTACCAAGACCTTGAGAAACAAGTTATCACCACTGGTAACAGCATTATTGAGCCGCTGGCGATTGCCAGTGAAACTCATCTACTATCAGAAAGCCGAGAGGCGGTACGTCGCTTGATAAGCTACGCGCACCGCAAAAACTCCAAACTGGTTCGTAGTATCGCGGTATTTGATGAACATCATGAGCTCTTTGTAACCTCTAACTTTCATCCTAATTTTGAAGCCTTGATGTTTCCCAAAGATAAACCGATCCCGCAACTGGGTAATTCGGAAATCTACGAAAACTCACTGATATTGCGTGTCCCCATTTTGTCAGAAGGTCACTACTTAGCGGAGTTGTCGAACGAAAGCCAAGGCACAAAAGCGATTGGTTACATCGCCGTCGAGTTAGATCTCTCCTCCTTGAGGCTGCAACAGTATCAAGAAGTCTTCTCTGCGTTTTTAGTTCTGGTTCTCGGTCTTGGCTTAGCAAGTGTGTTTGCTTCACGTCTAATGCACGATGTGACCCAACCTATCACCCACATGAAGAATGTCGTTGACCGCATTCGCCGTGGTCATCTGGATGTGCGTATCGAAGGCAAAATGCACGGTGAGTTAGACCAGCTAAAAAATGGCATCAACGCCATGGCGGTATCGTTATCAGAATATCACGTAGAGATGCAGCACAGTATAGACCAAGCCACGTCCGACTTACGTGAAACGCTTGAGCAGCTAGAAATTCAGAACGTTGAGCTGGATATCGCGAAGAAACGCGCGCAAGAAGCGGCCAGGGTTAAGTCAGAGTTCTTGGCGAACATGTCGCACGAGCTGCGTACTCCGCTCAATGGGGTGATTGGCTTTACTCGTCAAATGCTTAAAACGCAGCTTTCTAACAGCCAAACGGATTACCTACAGACGATTGAGAAATCGGCGAACAACTTGCTGAATATCATCAATGACATTCTCGACTTCTCGAAACTTGAAGCGGGTAAGCTGGCGCTGGAAAACATTCCTTTTGATTTCCGAGAAAGTTTAGAAGAGGTAATTAACCTACAAGCCACAAGTGCACATGAGAAAGGGTTAGAAATCACCCTAAAAGTGGACCCTAAAATTCCACCAGGTTTAGTTGGGGATCCACTACGTATCCAGCAAATTTTGACGAACTTAGTAGGTAACTCAATCAAGTTTACCGAGCGAGGCAACATTGATGTTAGCGTAGAAATGCGCTCTCAATCAGGAGACTCCGTCGAACTGCAATTCATGGTGCGTGATACCGGCATTGGTATCTCTGAGCGTCAGCAAGCGCAGTTGTTCCAAGCCTTTAGCCAAGCAGATGCAAGTATTTCACGTCGTTACGGCGGTACTGGCCTTGGTCTGGTCATCACTCAGAAACTGGTGAGCCAGATGGGCGGCGAAATCAGTTTAACCAGCCGTCTACACCAAGGTTCAACCTTCTGGTTTACGGTGCGCTTGCACTCAACCGAGATGCCAATGAGCGAACTGATTGAAGTGGAACTTCTGACTGGGAAGCAGTTACTGCTGATTGAACCAAACATGCAAGCCGCATCCGTAACCCAACAGATTCTAAGTCAGGAGGGTATTTTAGTAACCTACCGCTCTTCGCTACCAAACAACGAAGAACAATATGATTATGTATTGTTGAATTTAGCGGCCAACCAGACTCACGATGCGGAAGTTATTACACCTTGGATAGAACAAGCGAAACGTATGGCTCCGAGTGTTCTCCTAGGGACACCGAGTACCGAATTGGCGCTTGCGGACCAAATAATGACAGAGCATCACGTCCAGTGCCTGACGAAGCCATTGTCTCGCCGTAAGTTGCTACAAAGCCTGATTAGCGAACATGTAGAATCGCCACCGGTATTAAGCGCTCCAATTACGCCAAGCGAAGGGGACCGTTTACCTCTCACTGTACTAGCAGTGGATGACAACCCTGCAAACTTGAAGCTGATCTCTGCACTGCTCCGCGAACGAGTAGAAACCGTCACCGCCTGTAGCAATGGCCAGCAAGCGGTGAACCTGGCGACAGAGAAAAAGTACGATTTAATCTTCATGGATATCCAAATGCCACAAATGGATGGGGTGACCGCTTGTAAGCACATTAAAGAGTTGGAGCTAAATAAAGACACGCCAGTGATTGCGGTAACGGCGCATGCCATGGCAGGGGAACGAGACCGCTTGCTCTCGGCAGGAATGGATGACTACTTGACCAAACCTATTGAAGAGCATGTGCTACAACAGGTTTTGGTTCACTGGAACCCCAATGCTTGTACAGAGAGCATTGGCAAAGTCGCCCCTTCATACGTTGATGAACCTGAAGGAAGCGCACCACAATCCGTTTCTTCACCTCAACAGGATGTGATTATTGATTGGCAAGCGGCCTTGAAACAGAGCGCGAATAAAGAGGATCTCGCCAAAGATATGCTGCGCATGTTGATTGAGTTCATCCCTGAAGTAGAAGCGGTTGTTGACCAAGCTCTAGAGCAAGAAGATATCTCTCGTGATGACCTAATTCATGTCATCCATAAGCTGCACGGCAGTAGTTCATATTGTGGCGTTCCAAGACTGAAGTCACTCTGTGCGACGCTTGAGCAAGCACTGCGCTCAGGGATCAGTCTTGAGGAAGTTGAGCCTGAAATGTTCGAGCTGCAAGATGAAATGATTAAAGTCACAACGACTGCAAAATTATACCTTGAACAGTAATCTGCTCGAGAGACAAGAAAGCCAGAGCATCTGCTCTGGCTTTTTAGTATTTTGTTTAAGACTTACAAGCTAGGATTCAAAAATGACCGTCGCCACAGCGTAATGACGCTCATCGGAAATGGACAGGTGAATGTGGTTAACACCCATCGCATCCGCTATTTGCTTGGCTGTGCCCGTCAATGCGAGTACTGGTTTTCCAAGCTCATCGTTCGAGATGGAAAAGTCGTGAAACGTGACCCCTTTTGCGATCCCTGTCCCCAATGCTTTTGAGGCAGCTTCTTTAACAGCAAAGCGCTTAGCAAGATAACGACCTTGCAGCTTAAGCTGTGAGAATTTGGTCATTTCTTCTTCTGAAAGAATCCGCTGAGCAAAAGGTTCACCACTACGAGCTAACGCTTTTTCAATACGCTCAATTTCTGCAATGTCGGTCCCTAACCCTATAATCGCCATCTAGATAGCCCTATGACTGGCGAGCCTCAATCATCAGTGCTTTCATGTCAGCAACCGCTTTATTTAAACCATCAAATACTGCGCGACCAATGATTGAGTGACCAATGTTGAGTTCGTAAATTTCTGGTAATGCAGCAATTGGTGCGACATTGTGATAAGTCAGGCCATGCCCGGCATTAACAATAATACCTAGATCATGTGCATAACTCGCACCAGCGGCAATCTTCTTCAGTTCAGCTTGTTGTTCGTCTTCTGTCGTCGCATCTGCATAATGGCCAGTATGTAGCTCAATAAACGGAGCACCACACTTTTTCGCAGCTTCAATCTGTTGACGGTCAGCATCAATAAAGAGCGAAACTTTAATGCCGGCATCTGTCAGCTTTTTCGTCGCAGCTTTAATTTTGTCAAGCTGCCCTACTACATCTAAGCCACCCTCCGTCGTCAGTTCTTCACGTTTTTCAGGCACTAAACACACAAACTCTGGTTTAGTTTGCAGCGCAATCTCAATCATTTCGTCAGTCACTGCCATCTCTAGATTCATACGCGTTTGAATGGTTTCACGCAGAATACGTACATCACGATCCAAAATATGGCGACGGTCTTCACGTAAGTGGATAGTGATACCGTCCGCGCCTGCACGCTCAGCAATTTCAGCAGCGTGAACAGGATCTGGGTATTTTGTACCACGTGCATTACGTAGAGTGGCAATATGGTCGATATTGACGCCTAAATAAATTGAGCTCATTTTCCGTTACTCCGTGCTCTGGGGGTCTGAATGAAAAATTCACGACTTTTTAAAGGTTTGCCGCCAAGATACGGCTTTAAGGCTATACGTGTAAAGCGTTTTGCCGCTTTTAGCTGCTCTTTAGTGACGAACCGCCGCTCACTGATAGCAATCAGTTCATTCCCTAAAAACGTGAGGTTATCGCGCCTAACCGAAGCAATAAACCCTTTCTGTTCCCGGTAACGATAGGTCATTTCTGGATCGACGGGCTCGCCGGTACCTGCACAATGCAAAAAATCCACGCCATACCCCATCGCAGACAGCAAGGCTAACTCAAAACGACGCAGTGCAGGCTCAGGGTTCTCGTTGTGCGCCAACTCGGTTAACGCATGCAAATAATCATGAAATAGTGCTGGCATCGGCACTTCAGCCATCAAAATACGGCCAATCAGTTCATTGACGTACATGGCTGAGTAGAGATTAATGCCCGTTAACGGCAAACCTAGACTTATCGGCTCGGCTTGACGCAAAGTTTTCATTGAGCCTTTCCCCGACCATTTAAGTAATAGCGGGGTAAAAGGTTGCAATGCGCCTTTTAAGTTCGAACGCTTACTGCGCGCGCCTTTGGCCATTAAAGTCATTCGGCCATATTCCTCACTAAATACATCAAGGATTAAGCTCGATTCACTGTAAGGGCGTCGGTGCAATACAAAACAGCGCTGTAAACCTTCGGAAGACAGATTACTCATCTAAGTCATTGTGCCTAAAAAGTGTGAAATAAAAAATAAGGAGCCGAGCGGCTCCTTATTTTAATCGATACTGATTTTTCATCGATGTTGGAGCGAAGCACCTTCGCAGCCAAGATTATAAATCGTCTATATAACCCAACGATCGCAACGCTCGTTCGTCGTCTGCCCAGCCAGATTTCACTTTTACCCAAGTTTCTAGGTAAACCTTACGACCGAACAATTCTTCCATATCTAAACGCGCTTCGCGACCAATGGTTTTAATCTTCTCGCCGCCTTTGCCAATCACCATTTTCTTCTGGCCATTACGCTCAACAAGAATCAATGCATTGATGTGGAAACCGTCGGTTTCTGGGTTGTAATCAAAACGTTCAATCTCAACCGTTACTGAGTATGGCAGCTCTTCACCAGTAAAGCGCATCAGCTTTTCACGCACAATCTCAGACGCCATAAAACGCTGAGAACGGTCAGTCACGTATTCTTCTGGGAAGTGATGCGTTGCTTTAGGTAAGTGATTACGCACGTGCTTACGCAGTACGTCAATGTTCTTACCTTGCTTGGCAGAGATTGGCACAACATCCACGAAGTCCATCTTCTTCGACATCTCCGCCATGTGTAGCATCACGTCGTTACGATCTTGTACGTTGTCGACTTTGTTTACACAAAGCACAACTGGGAAGTTCGATTTTTGAAGTTTGGTCAGCACCATCTCATCGTCTTTAGTCCAATGCGTACCATCGACTAAGAAGAACACAAGGTTTACATCACTCAATGACGAGTTAGCTGCACGGTTCATCAAACGGTTGATCGCACGCTTTTCTTCAATGTGAAGTCCAGGCGTGTCGACGTAAATCGCTTGGTAATCGCCGTCCGTATCCACACCCATAATACGGTGGCGTGTCGTTTGCGGCTTACGAGAGGTGATCGAAATCTTCTGACCCAAAATCTTGTTCAAAAGTGTCGACTTACCTACGTTTGGACGACCAACAATAGCAATAAAGCCACAGTGTTGGTTTTCTGGCGAGCTTGGCTCACCTTGTGATGCGAAAAACGCATCGATATCGAATTCGTTATCAGCCATTTGTTAATTGCTCAAGTGCTGTTTCAGCAGCCGCTTGTTCTGCCTTGCGGCGGCTGGTGCCTTTACCGATTACAGGCTTATCCACACCTGCTACTTCGCACTCAACCGTGAACTCTTGGTTGTGCGCTTCACCTTTAATATTAGTCACTGTGTAGACAGGCAGCGGTTTTCTTCTGCCTTGTAGGAACTCTTGTAGGCGAGTTTTCGGATCTTTCTGTGAAACGCCTGGTTTAATGGCTTCAAGGCGTGACTGATACCAACTCAGTACAATGCCTCGCACAACTTCAAGATCACTGTCTAGGTAAATTGCGCCAATAATGGCTTCAACCGCATCGGCTAAAATAGAGTCTCGGCGAAAACCGCCACTCTTCAATTCACCTGGACCTAATTTTAAATAATCTCCTAGATCGAATTCACGACCCAGTTCCGCCAATGTATGTCCGCGAACCAAAGTAGCACGCATGCGGCTCATGTCACCTTCGTTCACTTTTGGGAAACGATGGTACAGATCATCAGCGATGACAAAACTTAAAATTGAATCGCCCAGAAACTCAAGACGTTCATTGTGCTTACTGTTGGCGCTGCGGTGCGTCAGCGCCAAATTGATAAGCCCGGCATCTTGAAACTGGTAGCCGAGCTTTCTCTCTAGTTTATCAATTGGAGAATTCATACTCTCTCGATATTTGAATGGTTAGTGAATGCCACCGATGCGGTTAAAACGCACACCAGTTGGAATCCATGAAGGTAGAACACTATCTGCGCCACGATCAAACTCGAAGCTGATCCAGATCGCGACAGCTTTACCGACTAAGTTTGCTTCTGGAACAAAGCCCCAGTAACGGCTGTCAGCACTGTTGTCACGGTTATCACCCATCACAAAATACTGACCTTGTGGTACAACCCACTCTGTCGTGCCGCTGCGTGGGAAATATTGCTCCACGCGGTTACGCACAAGAGGGTTAACCAAAATATTGTGCTCAACGTTACCCAATTTTTCATCCAGTTGGATCATTGGAATACCGTTCGAGCTAAACTGACTTTCTTCAACATTGCTCAGTTTAACTGGCTTACATGCCGATTCGCCTTGGCTTTGCACGCAAAGCTGCTTATCACTTGAATAACGCACGATATCACCAGGTAAACCAACTACACGCTTAATGTAGTCCACACTTGGTTGTGGTGGGTATTTGAATACCACGATATCACCACGCTCAGGCTTACCAGTTTCCACTAGCTGAGTACGCCATACTGGGTCTTTTAGACCGTACGCGTACTTCTCAACTAAAATGAAATCGCCAACCAACAAGGTAGGCATCATTGAGCCTGATGGGATTTGAAATGGTTCGTAGATAAAAGAACGTAATACTAAAACGAATGCGATCACAGGAAAAATAGAGACGCTATTTTCAACCCACCAAGGCTGACGCTCAACTTTTTGCAAGGTCACTGCATCCAAACCATTAGACGTCTGAGCTTGAATCTCAGCCAGTTTTTCCTGACGCTTTTTCGCGAAAACCAGCTTTTCCAATAGCCAAACAACGCCAGTTACCAAAGTCGCAATAACCAACATCAGTGAGAATGTATTCGCCATTAAATTCCCTTATCTAAAAATACGAAAGTGAAAGAGCCGAAACCCTTTCACTTATTTTAATATCTAACGTCTTAAGACCGACAAGTGTGAGACAAAGTTCAACTTTAGTCTTTACCTACGTGAAGGATGGCTAGGAACGCTTCTTGAGGCAGCTCAACGTTACCGATCTGCTTCATGCGTTTCTTACCTTCTTTCTGTTTCTTCAGAAGTTTCTTCTTACGACTTACATCACCGCCGTAACATTTCGCAATAACGTTCTTACGCAACTGTTTTACAGTTGAACGAGCGATAATGTGGTTACCAATTGCCGCTTGGATTGCGATATCAAACATTTGGCGAGGGATGAATTCTTTCATCTTCTCTACCAACTGACGACCGCGAGTCTGAGACTGATCTTTGTGTGTGATCATCGCCAATGCATCAACAGTGTCACCGTTAAGAAGAACGTCTACACGTACCATGTTCGAAGCTTCAAAACGCTGGAAGTTGTAATCCAAAGATGCGTAACCGCGTGATGTTGATTTCAGACGATCGAAGAAATCCAGTACCACTTCAGCCATTGGAATATCGTAAGTCACAGCGACTTGGTTACCGTGGTAAACCATATCAACTTGACTGCCTCGCTTTTCAACACACAGGGTGATTACGTTACCGAGGTACTCTGAAGGCACAAGGATATTACAACGCGCAATCGGTTCACGAATTTCTTCAATATCATTGATCGCTGGTAGTTTTGCTGGGCTATCAACATACAGCAGATCGCCATCCGTCTTCTCAACTTCGTAAACTACCGTTGGTGCTGTGGTAATAAGATCCAAGTCGTATTCACGCTCTAGACGCTCTTGGATGATTTCCATGTGCAACATGCCAAGGAAGCCACAACGGAAACCAAAGCCAAGTGCCGCAGAGTTTTCTGGCTCGTAGAATAGCGATGCGTCGTTTAGGCTTAGTTTGCCTAGTGCGTCACGGAAGTTCTCGTAATCGTCAGAAGATACAGGGAACAGACCTGCGTAAACCTGAGGTTTAACTTTCTTAAAGCCAGGTAGCGGTTTATCACAACCATTCTTCGCTAGAGTCAGCGTATCACCAACAGGGGCACCAAGAATGTCTTTGATACCACAAACAACCCAACCTACTTCACCAGTACGAAGGGTATCGGTATCTACTTGTTTTGGCGTAAAGATACCAAGGCGGTCTACACCCCAAACTTGGCCCGTACTCATCACTTTGATCTTATCGTTCTTCTTCAGTTCGCCGTTTTTAATACGCACTAGAGAAACAACGCCAAGGTAGTTATCAAACCATGAGTCAATGATCAGCGCTTGTAGTGGCGCATCTGGATCACCTTCCGGAGCAGGGATCGCTGACACAATGTTCTCTAGAACGTCATCAACACCGATGCCTGTCTTCGCAGAACAGCGGGTTGCTTCCATTGCATCGATACCAACGATTTCTTCAATTTCTTCCGCTACACGCTCAGGATCGGCTGCTGGTAGGTCAATCTTGTTCAAGATTGGCACAACCTCTAGATCCATTTCGATCGCGGTGTAACAGTTAGCCAGTGTTTGAGCTTCAACACCTTGACCCGCATCCACAACCAATAGCGCACCTTCACAAGCCGCTAGAGAACGTGATACTTCATATGCAAAGTCAACGTGCCCCGGAGTATCGATGAAGTTCAGCTGATACGTCTCACCGTCTTTAGCGGTGTAGTTTAGCGTCACACTCTGAGATTTGATGGTGATGCCACGCTCACGTTCAAGATCCATAGAATCCAGAACCTGTGCGGCCATTTCACGATCGGTTAACCCGCCACAAACTTGGATTAGACGGTCTGATAGGGTCGACTTACCATGGTCGATGTGGGCGATAATCGAAAAGTTACGAATGTGCTTCATAGATTTAGGGTGACTAACTCTTTACAAATAGGGACAGTAAGAAACGCCATCTACTGACGGCATTTCAATCAAGTTGGCAGATTCTACCGAATTTCGTTAACGGGCGCACGTAATTTAAAGTACATACCCAAATAACCTTTAGTGGAGGGGGACAGCACTTACTGGATTGGCTCTCCAAGTACCCGAACGAGGGTAACTTGGCGCTTAGATTCATCTTCTAACGGACGAGAAACACGTTTTGCGATCCACATTCCACCAGCGGCAAACAATACCGATGCCAATATGATGATGCCTTCCCCGCCGGCTGTCAGCGGCGCTAATAGGAAGTGACCAAACATCGCACCGATAATCAAACCAAACAATGGCAGTAAATAAACCGCCATTGCTGATTTTATTAGGCTCGACTCAGGAAAACCAATCTCGACGACTTGACCTATTTTCACCGATTTATCCGTGCGCAGGTGCCAAGATAAACTCTTGTTACCAATGGCTTTAGTAACAACGCCCGTTCCACAGCTTTTCTGTGAAGAGCAACTACTGCAACTGGTCTGCTGTTCGCAACTTAAATCAATTTCGTATTGCTTGCCGCGACGATGCACGTCTGTCACGGTAGCCAACGCGGTCATCATTGTTATTTACTCTTTGTTACATTAAATGTGACAGATTGGGCGATACGCTGTGCTGTGGTCGGTGGAATGTCTCCTACAACAGAGATTTCATGTTGACCACTCACAAAACTGTGTAGCGTTCTTCTGCCTTGGCGAACCAACTGCCCTTTTAACGAATGCTCATCCTTGTTTGCTACGTAAACAGAGAAGCTAAACAGACCATCAGAATACAGCTGGCTCTCCACCATTTGGTTAGTAACGGCCATACGATAGCGGTTGAGCTCGTTCGGCTCGAAACCCTCAGGGATCCAACCAACCTGCCAATTACTGGTCCCAATATCGCCTTTTGGCATGGTGAGAACAGCAGGTAATTGAACATCTTGCAGGCCACTCATTAACTCTGCGATTTTTGGGTTTACCGTGTAAGAAATAGTGCGATATTGTTCAAGCATCTCACCATCGCGGTCCACAAGGTCGGCACGTAACGGCAATTTACTCTTCTCATCGATCCATAGTACGTATGAATAGCGCAGACCGTCTTTAGGAACAATACGCAGCACTTGTGTTGCCACACCAGCTTCACGAGCTCTACCCACTTTTACGTAGTCGTAATACAAGTTTAGCTCATCGATATTGGTGTTGAGCATAGGCATAGTCGGAGCGACCATTTTACCTGACTCGATGGTGAATGGTTCTAAACCCGTTTCGATATAACTTACTTCAGTTCCGCGACGAATCACTTCACGCACAGGGCCACTTAAGTAGACAAGATGAGCATATTGATCGTCACCATGCGTGGCATGACGATACAGCAACGGCTCAATGCTGTTCTTTTTGATAAGGATATAAGAGAGTTCGTAACTTAAATTCTTACTCGCCTCGCTCATTTGATGCAATAAAGCCTCCGCTGGCTTATCACCAGCAAAGGCTTGAGAAGACATCATACTGAACAGAGCGCAAGCGCTGATCAGAAATTTTTTCATTCAATATCCGGATTCAGATTTGCATCTTGTTGAGATGCATCACTGTTAATTCGTAACTGCAATTCGTAGTCTCGCAGCATAGCATGAACACGCTTGCGCTGCTCTTGCATATTTGCCTCGCCTACAGAACGTTCTACAGACTCACGAGTCAAACTCACTGGTTCTGCGCTGCCAGCAAACGGAACCGTCTGCAATACAGGTAATTGATCTGTTTGCGGCGACATTGAATCGCTACCACCGTACTGCTGTACACCTAAAATAACAACAAGCGATACACATGCAGCAACAGCAACTTGACCAAACTGCGTCAACCAACCTGGCAACTGACGTTTTGCTTTTTGCGGTTCTGGTTGCGACTCTTTTGGCGTATCCGCAATTGAGATAACATTTGCACTGTGCGAATCAAACGCACGGTGTGCAGGTTCATCTTCTAACGCTAACGCCACGCTTTCAGCAATATTCCACTTAGGTTTTGCTGGCGCTTCGCCTCGCATCACATCACCAATCAGGTGATAGTTCTGCCAAGCATCACGGCTCTCTTGGTCTTGCTCTAACTCTTGAATTAAAGCCTTATCGACCAATTCTCCATCCATGAGAGCTGAAAGTTTTTCTTTGTCAGCCATTATTTTCACCATAGTTATTACTTGTACTAGCGTTGCAAAAGAGGTCTGATTTTCTTTTCCACCGCCTCACGAGCACGGAAGATACGCGATCGTACCGTTCCTACCGGGCAATCCATCACTTCTGCAATTTCTTCATAACTCAAGCCATCGAGCTCTCGTAATGTCATTGCGGTTTTTAAATCTTCAGGTAAAGCTTCGATTGCACTGAACACCACCCGTTGCAATTCTTTGGACAACGTTAAGTTCTCAGGGTTCGATATTTCTTTAAGTGCACTACCTGTTTCGTAAAATTCAGCATCTTCAGCATCGACATCTGTCGCTGGAGGTCTACGCCCTTGAGCAACAATGTGATTTTTCGCAGTATTCACTGCAATGCGATACAGCCACGTATAAAACGCACTTTCCCCACGAAAGCTAGGGATAGCTCGGTAAGCTTTAATAAACGCTTCTTGTGCTACATCTGGTACATCGCCAGGATTACTAACGTATCTGGAAATAAGATTACATACCTTATTCTGGTACTTTGTTACCAACAGGTTGAATGCTTGCTTATCGCCATTCTGAACTCGCTCAATCAATACTTGATCGGTCAGCTGCTCGTTCATTCGAGCGGATACTCCTATTTGTTATGCCCCTACTCTTCTCAGATATGGGTACTAATTATGCAAAACGTAGTATTGACACCACTGCTTACTTGAGCACTATTGTGACCCTAACGTGAATGAGAAAGTTCCATGGTTTCTCAAGTTTTTTGTCATTGTTTTTTCACAGTGTGATGTCTGTACCCAAATGACCACCGCTGCCTGACTTTAGTCTAAGTTTGACAAGCGAGCATCTTGGAGGGAAATGGGTATAATGAATGATCTCTGTCCCAGATTGTGCTGGGTCGAGCATGGAAAAGCAATGGCATTGACAAACTATTACTTTTCATTTGCATGGCTAATGGCTATCTGAACACCGCGTTACAAATTATAACTTAGGAAGCATGCTCATGCTCTGCATGAAAAAGAAGAGTGGCTCAGTCACCGCCGTAACACGGACGTCGATAGGTCTCCCAACTTAGCCCTTAGCGACAGATGTCGCGATAATGGAATGCACATGGTGTGCAAATAATACACAAGGTAACTTTGTTACCTTAGCTTGGGATTATAAAAGTTATATGAACACAAATCGTGAACATGAGTGTGATGTATTAGTGGTAGGGAGTGGCGCGGCAGGTTTGTCGTTGGCTTTGCGCGTTGCTAACCACTGTAAGGTGATGGTGCTGAGTAAAGGACCACGCAGCGAAGGGGCGACCTACTATGCTCAAGGCGGTATCGCTGCCGTATTTGATGAGTCAGACACCATTGATTCACACGTTGAAGACACGCAAATCGCCGGGGATGGTATTTGCGATGAGGAGACCGTAAGGTTCATTGCTGAGCATTCAAAAGAGTGTGTACAGTGGTTGATTGACGGTGGTGTCCCATTTGATCGTGAAGAAGATGACTCTGACGATGAACCTCGCTACCACTTAACTCGTGAAGGTGGTCATAGCCGTCGTCGTATTCTTCACGCGGCAGATGCGACAGGTATGGCGATGCAAACCTCCCTGCAAGATAACGCTCATAATCATCCAAACATTCATGTTCTCGAACGTCATAATGCTCTGGACTTAATCACCGAAGACAAAATTGGCGGTGATAAAAACAAAGTTATCGGTGCTTATATTTGGAACCGCAACGAAGAGCATGTCGAAACCGTGCGAGCCAAATTTGTGGTTCTCGCTACAGGTGGTGCTTCAAAGGTTTATCAATACACCTCTAACCCAGATGTGTCGTCTGGTGATGGTATTGCGATTGCTTGGCGTGCAGGGTGTCGTGTGGCTAATATGGAATTTAACCAGTTCCATCCGACGTGTTTATATCACCCAGAAGCACGTAACTTCTTGCTAACTGAAGCGTTACGTGGCGAAGGTGCTTACCTGCGTCGTCCAGATGGTTCTCGCTTTATGCCAGATTTCGATGAACGTAAAGAGCTTGCTCCGCGTGACGTCGTGGCTCGTGCTATCGACTTCGAAATGAAGCGTTTAGGCGCCGACTGTATGTATCTCGACATCAGTCATAAGCCTGCTGACTTTATTACGAAACACTTCCCAACCATTTATTCACGTTTGATGGACTTGGGCATTGACATGACTAAAGAGCCAATCCCAATCGTACCTGCTGCACACTACACTTGTGGCGGTGTCATGGTGGATAGAAATGGCAGCACCGATCTGAAAAATTTGTATGCGATTGGTGAAGTTAGCTACACCGGGCTGCATGGTGCTAACCGCATGGCATCAAACTCACTTCTCGAATGCGTGGTTTATGCTTGGTCTGCGGCAAAAGATATTCTAAAACATCACACTAACGTTGAGCTACCCTCACAGGTGCCATGTTGGGATGAAAGCAAAGTAACCAATAGTGATGAAGAAGTGATCATTCAGCACAACTGGCACGAGCTTCGTCTGTTTATGTGGGACTACATGGGCATTGTGCGAACTGACAAGCGTTTAGAGCGCGCCTTACGCCGTATCCAACTGTTGCAACAAGAAACACACGAGTACTACAGCAATTTCCGAGTGTCGAACAACTTATTAGAACTGCGTAACCTTTTACAAGTCGCAGAGTTGATGGTTCGTTGTGCGATGCAGCGTAAAGAGAGTCGAGGTTTGCACTACACACTTGATTATCCGAACCAACTGGAAAACAGCGGACCAACGATTTTGGTTCCAGCTAAACAGCTTTAACTTTGCCAAGTAAACTATTACATCAGCAGGGAGCATTAGCTCCCTGTTTCATTTCCCATTGGCGTAATACCAAAGATAGTTGACGATACTGCTCATCGTCACAGCTATCACGCCAAATCGTAACACTACGGCCAGATTGCAATTGGAATGTTATCTTGAATGGTGATGCCGATGTATCGACTCGCTGTAAATGACCCTTTTCGGACTCAATATCTTCCGAGTATTCGCCATATTCAAGGGCATCAAACCTAACCGAGCCATCGCAGTGCACATACCAATGCCCATGACTTGTAGGTTGAACAAGGCCTTGGCTTGAGAGAGCCTTAACAATCAGTAATAACAAATAAGTCGATAATACGAGCGGAATGCTAGAGAGGATAACAGCCCAAGTCATCAATAAGAAAAGTACAACATTGAGGACTCGGGCAGTCAGAGAGGGAGAAGCAGTAAAATTAACGAACTTTGCTGAGGTTATGGGCGACAATTTTATCAACCATTGCTGCATGACCTAAATTTTCGCTACGGCCATGCCCCATTACCCAAGTAAACAGATCAGGATCATCGCATTCAAGTAAAGAAACAAAGTCACGCTGCTCTTGTTCACTCAGAGTATCAAAGCACTCTTCAAAAAACGGCATAATTACTACGTCAAGCTCAAGCATGCCTCGACGACAAGCCCATTTAATACGCGCTTTTTCTTCCGGAGTGTACATTCACTATTCCTTCATAGATGTCTTGTTGTTAGTGCGGAGTGTAACAAGGGATGTGCTACGTCACTAGTGTGCGGGTCACAATACGATAGTGAAAGCAGACAAATGTTGATTCGTAAATCGCTCCCCTAGTATCTCAAGGTTATTTGGGTATAACATAGCGGAAAAATATCTTCAAAAGGCATTGTAATTATGGAATGGCAAACTCGTTTTTCAGCATTACCTCTCTCAACTCAAGACGCACTTCCAGAGTTATCTATCTCACTGCTGGATAACTTCGGCATGATCACCATGATCGGTGACGATAAAAAATCATACTTACAAGGTCAGGTTACCTGCGATGTTGTTTCTTTAGAACAAGACCAATCAACACTGGGCGCACATTGTGATGCAAAAGGCAAAGTGTGGAGCGTGTTCCGCCTTTTCCATCATCATGATGGCTACGGCATGATCCAACCAAGATCGGCGATTGACGTAGAACTTAATGAAATAAAGAAATACGCCATTTTCTCTAAAGTAACGATTGAAGCTTCTGATGACGTTATCTTAGGCGTTGCTGGCGTTAAAGCCGACGAATTCATTTCAACAATGAGCAAGACAACTGGCAGCGTTCGCCCAGTTGACGGTGGCACAGCCGTGCAAGTTGCACAAGATCGCTGGTTACTGATATTAAGTGCGCCAGAAGCACAGCAAATCGTTGAAACTACCGACGCGGTCTTTACGACAAATGAGCTTTGGAATCGTTTCGATATTGAGGCAGGTTTACCATTTGTCTCTGCATCCGCGCAGAATGCTCACATTCCACAAGCACTCAACGTTCAAGCTTTAGGAGGCATAAGCTTCACAAAGGGCTGCTACACGGGACAAGAAACGGTAGCACGAGCGAAGTATCGCGGTACCAATAAACGTGCGATGTATATCGTAAAAGGTGCGACTTCTGCTCCATTCAGTGACGAACCAATTGAGCTCGAACGCAGCGTAGGTGAAAACTGGCGTTCAGTAGGTGCTTTATTAAATCACTACCAGTTCAGTGACAATCACGCGATTGGCCTGATCGTGCTGCCTAATAATCTCGATGAGGACACTCGTCTTCGTTTGGTTGCGCAACCAGAGTGTGAATGGACAATCGAATCACTGCCTTACAGTCTTGATGATGAGTAATACAATCAATACTCCTTTGATGCAATTTCTCACAGACCAACACATTCCGTTTCGTCTGTTACCGCATCAAAGACCAGCAACGACCATTGAGGATGCCGCGCACCAACGCGGCATTCGCCCCTCTCAAATGGTGAAAGCAATCTTGCTACGAGACATGGGTAATCAATATGCACTCGCCTGTGCGCCAGGTGATCGTAGCGTTGATCCCAAAAAAGTGCGCTCGTTACTGAAATGTCGCCGGATGACTTGTGTTGATCAAGCCGACGTTGAGTCCATCACTGGTTACAAAATTGGTACTGTCACTCCTCTGTTACTCAAACGTCATATGCCAATCGTGTTCGACCCCAGCTTACTAGAAGAACAGGAAGTCACGATCAGCAGTGGCGATCGCATGGCTGGACTGGCGCTTTCTATCCAAGATCTTATCCAATTGTGTCAGCCGACCGTGGCTGAGATCTGTCGTTAATCGTCTAAAAACAATGTAATGACACGTAGTGTTTCTATCACTGCGTGATCTCGCTCATATCTACAAAAATAGACATAAGAATTTTTAATCACATATAAAACATAAATAGTCACATGAATAAAACTCGTATATGCTGAATTTGTTGGTTAAGTTTCAAACAAGCACTTAACCGATATAAAGTGAGTCAGCTAGCTGAGTGACAGCATTCATGCAGTTAGTTATCCACTTTTGTGTAATGCATCTGTGACTATTCGCCCGCTGAAGCGGGCTTTTTTTTACGTGGAACTTTTTCTCTTTCATTTCCTCTAATCGTTAGAACGTAAAGTGTGTTACGCGAAGCACGGCCTTAATAGAAACAACTAGCAAACAACCGTTTTCGTTCTATTCTTAATTCTGTAACAAAACTATTGCTTAATGCGTCACGTAAAAAGGAGTGTATTGGCATAAGGGTTCCTTTAGAGAGGTTATTTTTGGGGTAATCCTCACGCTATTTAAGAGATGACACTGTCAAATTGTCTAAGACAACACAATTCTCTGACGCAACACCCTACATCTGTATTTAATACTATTGCTGTCACAATAATTTTCGCGTCCAGAACGTAGAATACCTAGGCTAGGTTAGATAAAAGGAAAGTAAATATGAGACTGTTTAAGCGCTATACACCAAGTATGATTGCTAAACATATAAGTCGTCTTTTTAAAGGAAGAATTTATATTTACGGGGTCGGTAGATTCGAGTTTGATAACGGTAAGTTAATACTGCCGGAGAAAGCAGAGCAACGCCATTTCCGAGCGGTCAAAGAGATCAATCAAGAAATAATGAAACTCCGATGCGCATATGCTTAGCAAAATGTTGATAAAACAAAGGCTGGATTAACCAGCCTTTTGTGTATTTGAAGTTCACTTTGCACTTACTGACGCGCCAGATCCGGCAAGTGCCCCTTTAAACCAAGCGCGCGCTTCATGATCTCATCTTTCGCTCCCGGCAGTTGCCCCGCTAAACTCAAGCCAATGCCACGAACGAGCTTCTTAGCTGGGTTCTCGCCAGAGAACAAATCTCGAAACCCTTGCATAGTAGCGATCATCTTTGCCGCTTCCGCTTTTCGCCAACGCTCGTAGCTTCTTAGGTTGCGTTTACTGCCGATATCTTGTCCCTGCTTCCAAAGTGCTAACACCTCTTGAGCAAGACTGGCCGCATCTAATAAACCTAAATTCACACCCTGCCCCGCTAATGGGTGAATGGTATGGGCCGCATCACCAACCAGCGCGACTCGCTCGACGACAAAATCTCGCGCATAGCGCATTTTCAAAGGAAACGCAGCACGCTCTCCCACTACTTCACATAGACCAAGTCGAGCATCAAACTCACTCGTTAACGCTTTATTGAAATCATGTTCACTCATTGCCACTAACTGCTCTGCTCGATTTGGCTCCGTGGACCAAACAATAGAGCACATATCTGGTTGCGACATTGGCAAAAATGCCAACGGTCCGTGAGGAGTAAATATCTGGCGCGCAATGCTGTTGTGTGGCATAGCAGTTTTGACATTCGCGACCAAAGCATGATGACCATAGTCCCAATGCGTTAATGGAATATCCATTTGATGGCGAAGCCACGAATTCGCCCCATCGGCTCCGACCACTAATTTAGCGGTCATGGCTTGGCCATTATCGAGCGTCAGCCAGCTTTCTTGCTCACCGACCGCGAGAGTCGCGCAACGTGCAGGCATAAACATAGTGACGTTATCGAGCTTTTGGACTTGTTCAAGCAGCGCAAGTTGAATCACACGATTCTCAACAATATGCCCTAAATCAGGTTGTGCCATACTTTGTGCATTAAATTCAATGCTGGCAAAGCTATCTTGTTCCCATACTTCCATGCCATGGTAAGGTGAAGCTCGGCGCTGTTCTATGCCCTGCCAAGCACCAAGTTTACGCAAAATCGTCTCACTAGAGCGGCTCAGCGCAGACACACGAACATCGGGTAATTCTTTCAACGAATCATCTGGCACTTTACCTTCAATAACGGCGACACGCAGATCACTGTCTTTGAACGCGGCAGCAAGTGCCAACCCAACCATCCCTCCGCCGATGATGGCGATATCTACACTTTGCATCATTGCTTTTTATTACCTAATTCAGTGCGGCCGTTCATCGTTTTACCAAGCCAAGTGTATGGCGTAGTAGCGGCTGCTTAAAAATAGAAAGGTTATCCATCGCTGCTAAGGCAGTATTTCGGCCAATTCGCATCGCGGGTAAATCATTTGAAAAAACATGCACTAAGGCACTGGTTAGCCAAATAGTTTCGCTTCGATCTGCTTCTCTACGTTGACTAAAGCGCATCAGGCCTTGATAAAGACCCACATCCTCACTTTGCTGCACAATTTCTTCTGCTAGTGAGACTACATCGCGAATACCGAGATTAAAGCCTTGTCCAGCTATCGGGTGCAGCGTTTGCGCCGCATTTCCAACAATCGCAAAGCGATGTGAAACATTTTGCTTTCGATGGCGAAGAAGCAATGGGTAACTTGCACGGCGCCCCACTTTTTTCATCGCGCCTAAACGCCAACCAAAATCGTTCTGTAAACGCTGGAGAAATGCTTGATCAGATAACTCAAGAACGGCTTGGGCTTCTTCAGGGTGCAAACACCAAACTAAGGACATTCGATTGTCACTCATTGGCAATAAAGCAACAGGGCCATTTTCAGTAAAACGTTCAAAGGCTCTACCTTGATGAGGTTCTTGAGTCACAATATTGGCAATGACAGCCACTTGTTCAAAATCTTGCTCAGAAAGTTCTAGACCAATTTTCTGACAACAGGTCGAAACAGCACCATCTGCAGCCACTAGCAGTTTTGCTTCAAGTTGCTCACCACTTTTCAACGTCACATGGGTACAGTTTTGCTCGCGCTCGATATCGGTAACCGAGTCAGGACAAAACAGCGTAATTGATTCGCTGCTGTCTAATAATTCTTGATATACACGCCCAACATCGGCTAATTCTACAACATACCCTAGAGCTCCCACCCCAACCTCTTGCTTGGTAATCTCCGTCATCCCAGCATGAGAACGGTCAGAAACGTGGATATGTTCAATGGGTGTGACAAACGGTTCTACTGACGTCCAGAGCTGTAGTTGACGCAACAGATTGACAGTACCGTAAGACAATGCGATTGAGCGAGAGTCAAAACCAGGGTGCATATCTGATTGCGCTTTAAAAGGCTCAACGACGGCAATGCGGAGCTTTCCCTGAGACAAATGGTCAATCGCCAATGCTAACGTTGCACCAGCCATGGCACCACCAGCAATGACTACATCATATTGCTTCATACTAACCTCTGGACGGTCTACGATTAGTGAATAGTAGGTTTTTTGTCGCTGCTTTCAGGACGAACACCAAATTCAGCATGAATCGTTAGTACGCAAGCTTTGATGTGCTCAATCACTTGCTCTAGCAATTGCGCTTGTTCACCAAGATCGTCATCTTCATCGATGCCTAATTTGGCAATCTCTTCTAAGTCAGCCAGTGCTTCTTTAGCGTCATCAGATGCTTTGTTAAGCGCAACGCCTGCTAGACCTAACCCAGAAATAAAGTGGTTTACAAAGTCAGACACACTGTCGGCTAATGCGAATAAGCCTTCTTCGCCCGGCTCATCTGGCAATAGTAAAGACAGCTCCATTGATGTGCCAGTAAGCTCATTAACAGTAACGTTGAATATGCTCTGAGCAAAAGTGAGTGCTGTCGAGGGCCACCCCATCCCATCATTGGTGTAGTCAAAAAGAATCGGCTGCCAAGTTTGATCATTGATCGCCAATCCACCACTTAACATGCCAACAAATAAGCCATGTAACTCCGCCGGTGTCACAGCCAGGCTTGCCGATTGCAGTTCAGCAGCAATAGATTGGTATTCAGGAAGGGTGATTTCACTCATAACTTGGCTCATTCTTGCGTAATAATGTATTGGTATATCCTACCATCAAGGTTAGTGGTCTGAAACGGCTATCAAATTCAATTTTGGACAGCATTTGTTCAATTTGCCCAATTCCTGTGTGATCTCGTCATCATTTCTCTTTCTGTGATGGGAAATGCTTGAATCTTAATAGCGGTTTTCCTATAGTTTGCTCCTCGGTAGTTGTATGAAGCAACACCTTAGATAGCGCGAATATAGAGTTTATTCATCATGAGCAATCAAGCGATCGACGTTGAAATATTAGGCAAACTTACACGAGTGAATTGTCCGACAGGACAAGAAGAGTCTCTTGTTGCAGCGGCAAAAGATCTGGATCGCCGATTGAAAGAAATGAGCGAACGTACTAAGGTAACCAATGAAATCCAACTGCTGACCTTTGCTGCATTGAATATTTGCTATGAGTTGCACACCAAGTCATACGAATCCAATGGTCAACAGCAAGAAATTACTGAGCGAATGGAAAAGCTCACCGCGTCTTTAGAGAACGCACTAAGCAAAGTTACGCAAGGACAGCAGTAAATACAAAATTTACCCTGGGGTGTGCGTCAGCAGGATTTAAGTCCCTGAGCCGATAAGCAATACCTAAGGGTTAGTATTTGGTAACTATTGAGCAAGCTCGGCATGCACCGAGAAGCCTACGGTTGTCATTGCTGATCCGCCTTGAACCAGCTGGTTCAAGGGCCACAATCCTCAACGGCACCCTGGGGTATTCTCTCTATGTCAGACCTCTCTCGACAAGACTTCCGCAAACTGATTCGTGAAAAGCGCAACGCTCTGTGCAGTGATACACAATACCAAGCGGGAATCGACCTTATTACTCAATTTTCCCAACTTCCTGAAATCGAGCAGGCGCAACATATTGCCATCTACCTTTCTGCAGACGGTGAGCTTGATACTAAACCGCTCATTGAATGGTTATGGCAACAGGGAAAATCGGTTTATCTGCCCGTCATCCATCCCTTTTCTAAAGGTCAGTTACTGTTTCTTCAGTATATAAGTGATGAACAGCTCGTCTACAACAAGTACGGCATCTTAGAGCCCAAGCTCGATATCAGACACCTCAAACCCGTTCGCCAGCTTGATTTAATCTGCACACCTTTAGTTGGGTTCGACAGCATCGGACACCGCTTAGGCATGGGCGGGGGGTACTACGATCGTACTCTGTCACGTTGGTTTATAACTGGAGAGGGAGCTAAACCTGTTGGTATCGCTCATGACTGCCAACATGTAGAACGCTTACCAATTGAAAGCTGGGACATTCCATTACCTAAGATCGTGACCCCAAGCCAAATATGGCAATGGGAAAGTGACAAGTAAGCCGCTATAATCACGCCCGCAAACGTTAACGAACATCTATTCAGGAGATTGGCATGACTCAAGATGAAATGAAAAAAGCGGCTGGTTGGGCAGCACTAAAATATGTTGAGAAAGGCAGCATTGTCGGTGTTGGTACTGGCTCTACCGTGAATCACTTCATCGATGCACTAGGCACTATCAAAGATGATATTAAAGGTGCAGTGTCTAGCTCTGTCGCTTCAACTGAGCGCCTTAAAGAGCTTGGTATTGAAGTATACGAGTGTAACGATGTAATGAAGCTGGATGTGTATGTTGATGGCGCAGATGAGATCAACCCAGCACGTGAAATGATCAAAGGCGGCGGCGCGGCTCTGACTCGTGAGAAAATTGTCGCAGCAATCTCTGATAAGTTCGTATGTATCGTTGACGGCACTAAAGCAGTTGACGTACTTGGCCAGTTCCCATTGCCTGTTGAAGTAATCCCAATGGCACGCTCTTACGTGGCTCGTGAATTGGTAAAACTAGGTGGTGATCCAGCTTACCGTGAAGGCGTTGTGACTGACAACGGCAACGTGATTCTGGATGTGCACAATATGCAAATTACCAACCCGAAAGAAATGGAAGACAAAATAAACGGCATCGCTGGTGTGGTGACTGTGGGTCTTTTCGCTCATCGTGGTGCAGACGTAGTGATCACTGGCACACCAGAAGGTGCAAAAATTGAAGAGTAAATAACAGCCCAAAATGAACCTATCTGGTTCACTTTTCTGTTATTTCATTACATACGGTGCTGCAAGGCACCGTTTTTTATTCCTTTCTATAAGAAAATTATCTCTTATTCCGTAATTTTCTTACCCAAAGCAATTTTTTTTTGTTACTTTATTGAACAGAAGACGCACAGGGAAACGTTTGTCTTCCTACAAAACTGTTAATTATCCCCTTTTTAATAGTTTTGCCCAATGTGCGCCACATTAGCCCACCTTTCCATTTTAAGGACGAGAAAAAATGGCCAAAGTTTCACTGGAAAAAGAAAAGATTAAGATCCTCTTGTTAGAGGGACTCCACCCTTCTTCAGTTGAAGTTCTTCAAGCAGCTGGTTATACCAACATTGAATACCATAAAGGTTCCCTTCCGGAAGAAGAACTAATTGAAGCGGTAAAAGACGTACACTTCATTGGTATCCGCTCCCGTACGAACCTATCCGAAGAGGTAATCAATGCGGCGAACAAGCTGGTTGCAATTGGCTGTTTTTGTATTGGTACTAACCAAGTAAACCTAGACGCAGCAGCAAAACGCGGTATTCCTGTCTTTAATGCACCATTCTCTAACACTCGAAGCGTGGCAGAGCTTGTACTTGGGCAAATCCTTTTACTAGTGCGTGGTATTCCTGAAAAGAATGCACTTGCACATCGCGGTATTTGGAAGAAAAGTGCAGACAACTCTTACGAAGCTCGTGGTAAGTGCCTTGGCATTATCGGATACGGTCACATTGGTACTCAGCTTGGTATTATTGCCGAAAACTTAGGTATGCGCGTTTACTACTACGATATTGAGAACAAACTGTCCCTTGGTAATGCGACGCAAGTACATACCATGAGTGAACTATTGAACAAATGTGATGTGATTTCTTTGCACGTTCCCGAAACACCGGAAACGAAAAACATGATGGGTGAAGCTGAATTTGCTCGAATGAAACCAGGTGCCATCTTTATCAACGCGGCACGTGGCACCGTTGTGGATATTCCTGCACTTTGCCATAGCTTAGAAGCTGGTCACCTTGCCGGCGCTGCAATTGATGTATTCCCAACTGAACCAAAAACGAATGCTGACCCGTTCGAGTCTCCTTTACAAAAATTCGATAACGTCATCCTCACTCCACACGTTGGTGGTTCAACACAAGAAGCACAAGAAAATATCGGCTTAGAAGTGGCGGGTAAACTGGCTAAGTACTCTGATAACGGATCGACACTTTCAAGCGTAAACTTCCCTGAAGTGTCATTACCAGAACACAGTGGTGAGTGCTCTCGTCTGCTTCATATCCACAAGAACCGTCCTGGTATCCTAACTCAGATCAACACCATCTTTGCTGAAGAAGGCATTAACATTGCCGCGCAGTACCTACAAACAGCCGCCGAAATAGGCTACGTAGTGATCGACGTTGAAACTGAACGCTCAGAAGAAGCTCTAACAAAGCTCAAAAACATTGAAGGCACAATCCGTGCTCGTATCCTGCATTAAACTGTGAAATAGAAATGACAAAGGCAGGGGTTGTAACTCCCTGCCTTTTGCTTTTTACTGTTTGCTAAGCCTTACTTTAGCTTATAAATGACATCGACTTGATCGCGAATGATCATAGTTGAATCTTGGTAGCTATTCGCTCCTTCTTTACTATCCATCGCCATTGAACGCATTAACACAGGCTGAACGTGCATCTGTCTGTAATTGATCTGCCATACATCGCCCAACTTTTTCTCAAAACCCGTCGCTAATGACCCTGCTTTTTCTCTTGCGTCCTTAATCGCAGCCATTCGTGCCTTTTGCTGATACTCGGCTTGGTTGCTTATCTTAAGTTGAATATTATCAACCTGATTAATTCCCGCCTCTAACGCCATATCTAGGTATTGGTTAAGGTTTTTCAGATCCGTCACCGTGACATCAATACTGCGAGATGCTCGATACCCAACAAGTTCTGCTTTCCCTGATTTAGGGTAATGGTACTGAGGAGCAAGGTATAAATTCGAGCTAGTAATATTGTCTTTTGACAAGCCGGCATCCGATAAGCTTTTTAGAAACTCTTCAACGGTTTTATCTACGGACAATTTCGCTTGTTCGGCCGTCATTGTCGTATCGACTACTTTTACAGAAAACGTAGCCATATCAGGTGTGGCCGTCACTTCGCCATACCCCGTTGTCGTAACATGAGCAAACTCTGGCGTATTCGCCAAAACTGAAGCACTGGTAAGGCTGAGTGCTGAAGCCAGCAAAAATGAATACAATTTCATTCAATAAATCCATCCATACAGAATTAAGTACTTAATCTCAGATTCCAACATCACTATCATGGCTGAGAAAGCGTGTGGTTTCATAATAGAAACTTCCGCCGATTATCCAAGCACCCATAGTGACTTCTAACACAACTTTGACTATGTAACATTGGCGTAATTTTTAAACAAAACACACTTAAGTTAACGATATGCAGCTCTGACAAACTTATTGAGGTAGATGCTCCTGCGCATACCCGACTATCGCGTGTGAGATTTCTTGTAATACCCCAGTTTCTAACTGCCAGTGGTGCCAATAAATCCGATGGGACATTAAAAAACCTGGAGTCACATCAACCAACACACCTCTGTCTAATTCGTCGGTAATTTGCAAGCGGGGGATCAAGCAATAAGCAACACCAGCTAACGCCACTTTTAGAAACGCTTCAGAACTACTGATGTTGTGATGAATAACGCTGTCAGGATTGACGTTAAAATGCTCGGTAAGAAATGTTTTATGTAGATCATCATATTGGTCATATGAAACGGCCGGTGCTTTTGCCAATGTCTGATTATTTACGCCTTTAGAAAAATAACGCTGATAGAACTCTGGGCTCGCGACACAAACATAATCGATGCGACCTAAATAGTCTGCTCTGCATCCGGGGATTGGCTGGGACTCCAAGCTGATCGCTCCTGTCACTTCGCCACTTTTGAGTTTTTCAATAGAGCGGTATTCACCATAGATAGTCAGTTTTAGTTCAACTTGACGCTGCTTCATAACATTTTTCAGCGCTGGCAGTAGCCATGTTGCAAGGCTATCTGCATTAGTCGCTAAAGAGAGTTGCACAGGTCGCGTACTGGTATCATTTTTTAGTTCGGGGAGAATTTCATGCTCTAGCAAGCGTACTCGCCGATAAAGACCCAACAATTTTTTACCAATTGGCGTTGGCTTAGGTGGCTGGCTTCGAATTAAAACAGGCTGCGCGAGAAACTTCTCTAACTGCTTGATACGTTGAGAAATGGCGGATTGAGAAACAAATAAATGCTCGGCAGCACGCTCAAAGCTACCCTGATAAACTATAGCGTCTAATGCCTCAATCCATTTGTAATCTAACCCTCGCATACCTTTCCTCTCACTCTTGATCAAACGCCTCCCGTTAAATTAGTCTATCTAATGTAAGATTAAAATCATTAATTATACTTATTTAGATAAACGCTTTATCTTTCCCTTTTCTGTAAATGTATTTGTTATTTTGAAGTGAGGTGAAGTGTGAGCTTGTGGGTTCTATTGCAAGGTTTTGGTTTAGGAGCATCAATGATCATTCCGATCGGCGCGCAAAATGCGTATGTTTTGAATCAAGGCATAAAGCGTAACCACCACCTAACAACCGCCACTATTTGTAGCGTGCTAGATATGATTTTCATCTCTCTAGGTATTTTTGGTGGTGGTGCAATTCTGTCTAAAAATGAAATCTTACTGACGTCGGTGACACTTGGTGGTATTGCTTTCTTGAGCTTCTATGGACTGCTCTCACTAAAAAGTGCTTTTAAGCCAGAGAGTGAATCGGAATCAAAAGGGGAGATCGTAGCTCGAGGTCGTCGAACGGTTATTCTAGGTGCGTTAGCCGTTACTGTGCTTAATCCGCACTTATATTTAGATACAGTCGTTATTCTAGGTTCGATCGGTGGACAATTTGAAGGCCATGATCGCATTGCTTTTGCACTAGGTACGATTATGGCTTCCTTTGTTTGGTTCTACACTTTATCGATAGGAGCCGCCAAACTAGGTCCAACACTCTCTAAACCAAAAGTGAAAAAAACCATCGACATTGCAATCGCAATGATGATGTTCACAATAGCGTATATCTTAGCGAGTGAGCTTATTGATAAGTATTGGTAATCATAAGGTAGTAAGGCAGCAAAGACATGGAGTCACTAAAACGTATTTATAACAACAATAGAGAGCGATTCAACGCGCTCTCTATTCCTTTTCGGGAATGGCAGCACGAAGCCATCTTAGACTTTGAGACAGATATACGTATTGCGAGAGAGCTTGGTTGGACGGGTACGCATACCAAAAGCCTCTTTTTAACACTCAAAGGACAAGGTTACGCGGTTTATCTGACAGATAAGGACTCGCGCCTCGATGCCAAGCAGATTAAAGCGATTACAGGTAAACGTCCCTCTATTTGTAATGACGATGAAATGGTCGAAGTGTTAGGTTGCGTACCCGGCGCGGTTTGCCCAATAGGCTTACCGGAATACATCACTATCATTGTTGATACCAATCTCTATCAACATCAAGAGTTGCTCTATACGCCTGGCTTACCTGAGTTCACATTTGGATTTGCAGGTAAACATCTAAAACGCCTCTTACTTGCTGGTCATCACACCCTTTACGAAATATAAAAAAGCGAGGCCTATTGGCCTCGCTTTTGAATATCGACTGCTTTTGATTAAGCGTCGACTTTGTTCAGGTGAACATCCATTTGTGGGAATGGAATCTCGATACCATTTTCATCCAATGCTTCTTTAATACCTTGCATTGCATCAAAGTATACGCCCCAGTAATCTGCAGTTTTCACCCATGGACGAACCACAAAGTTAACTGAAGAGTCTGCTAACGTAAGTACACCAATTGTGATATCTGGGTCTTTCAAGATACGTGGATCTTTCTCTAGCGTCTCACGAATCACTTTCTTGGTTAGTTTAAGGTCTGCTTTGTATGAAACACCAATCACTAGGTCGACACGTCGTGTCGCATGGCGAGAGTAGTTAGTAATGGCACCGCCGATAACTGAAGAGTTAGGCACAACAACCATTTTGTTGTCTGGTGTTTTTAGAACTGTTTGGAAGATTTGAATTGCTTCAACACTACCCGCTACACCACCGATTTCTACGTAGTCGCCTGATTTGAATGGACGGAACGCAACAATAAGTACGCCTGCTGCAAAGTTTGATAGTGAACCTTGTAGTGCAAGACCAACAGCAAGACCTGCCGCACCAATCACAGCAACAACAGAAGCGGTTTGAACTCCTAATCGACCAAGAGCCGCGATTAGCACGATTACAAATAGCAAGTAACGAACAAGACCGTGAATAAATTCAACGACGGCCTTATCCATGTTTTTCTTTTCTAGTACTTTAGAAACACTACCAGCGACTGCCTTAACGATAAGATTACCGATAAACAGAATAAGCAGCGCAGAGATAATGTTCACACCGTACTGAACCAGTAGATCTGAATTGTTTGTCAGCCAAGTTTCAGCCTGAGTTAGACCATCCGTTAAAGTGGTATCGATACCCACCGATTCACCTGCCATAATTCTTATCCTCAAAAATAAAGAGATATAAATCCAATTGCCGTTAATTTATGAACCTTGTTTTTTAAAGGCTCTTTTCTAAAACAACATCCCTATTGCTCCACTGAACAGTGTCAGATTTTTGGCACAATATCCCAACTCTGACTTTTTTCAAAGTCAGAGTTTCGCAAAGATATGCAAAACAAGACTTTATCAGAGCTTTCTGACACTGACTTGTTACAGGTTACGCAATGCACTCTGATTTCGCCACTCTTAAGACTGATATTCCCATGTTTTCTTTAAAAAAACGTTAAAGGTGAGATATCTCACTAGCAAATACAACCTAACGCATAAAAATATCGGGAGAAAGCAGCGGGGAAGAAAGTGATAGACATAAAAAAACCCGCTCAGAGAGCGGGTTTTTAAGTAACTTAATCAGTAACGATTATAGTACGTCAACTGCGTTAAGGTCAGCAAATGCTTGCTCTAGACGAGTAACCATTGAAGCTTGGCCTGCACGTAGCCATACGCGTGGATCGTAGTACTTCTTGTTTGGTGCATCTTCACCCGTTGGGTTACCGATCTGACCTTGTAGGTAATCGTGGTTTTCAGCTTCGAACTTACGGATACCATCCCAAGTAGCCCACTGTGTATCAGTATCGATGTTCATTTTGATTACACCGTAGCCGATAGATTCACGGATTTCTTCTAGAGAAGAACCTGAACCGCCGTGGAATACGAAGTTTAGAGAGTTCGCTGGAAGACCGAATTTCTCAGAAACGTGCGCTTGAGAATCACGTAGGATAGTTGGAGTTAGTACAACGTTACCTGGCTTGTATACGCCGTGTACGTTACCGAAAGATGCTGCGATAGTGAAACGGTGGCTGATTGCGCTTAGTTTCTCGTATGCGTATGCAACGTCTTCTGGAGAAGTGTATAGCTCAGACGCATCCATATCAGAGTTGTCAACGCCGTCTTCTTCACCACCAGTACAACCTAGTTCGATTTCTAGAGTCATGTTCATTTTAGCCATGCGCTCTAGGTACTTAGCAGAAATTTCGATGTTCTCTTCTAGAGACTCTTCAGAAAGGTCGATCATGTGAGAAGAGAATAGTGGCTTACCAGTTTGCGCGAAGTACTCTTCACCAGCGTCTAGTAGACCGTCGATCCAAGGAAGTAGTTTCTTAGCTGCGTGGTCAGTGTGTAGGATTACTGGAACACCGTAAGCTTCAGCTACAGCGTGAACGTATTTCGCACCAGCAACAGCACCTAGGATTTGAGCTTCTTGACCTTCAAGTTTTAGACCTTTACCAGCAAAGAAAGCAGCGCCACCGTTAGAGAACTGAACGATAACTGGAGCTTTAACTTTTGCAGCTGCTTCAAGTACTGCGTTTACAGAGTCAGTACCCACACAGTTTACTGCTGGAAGTGCAAAGCTGTTTTCTTTTGCAACTTCAAATACTTTCTGAACGTCATCGCCAGAGATAACACCTGGTTTTACGAAGTCGAAGATCTTAGACATGGATGTAATCCTATTTATCTGTCGTTTTTAAACAAAACTTGTTAAGTTGAAAATCTTGCAAACGTTTGCTCACAACTGAGGCTATTCTAGCAGAGTTCCTCACACGTTGCAGCAAACAAGAAAGCGGGAGAATCACTCCCCCGCTTTGCTTTAATTACTTAGCGCGTGCTTCTAGCATTTCTACTGCTGGAAGAACTTTACCTTCTACGAACTCAAGGAAAGCGCCGCCGCCAGTAGAGATGTAAGATACATCCGCTTTGATACCGAACTTGTCGATAGCCGCTAGCGTGTCACCACCACCAGCAACAGAGAAGCCTTCAGAAGCTGCGATAGCTTCAGAGATACCTTTAGTACCTGCTTCGAAGTTCTTGAATTCGAATACGCCTACTGGACCATTCCATAGGATAGTCTTAGCGTTTTTAAGGATTTCAGCTAGTTCAGCAGTTGAATCTGGACCAAGGTCGAAGATCATGTCGTCGTCTTGTACTTCAGAAACGTGCTTGATTTCAGCTTCTGCGTTCTCGTCAAATGCTTTCGCACATGCAACGTCAGTTGCTACTGGAATTGCACACTCGTCCATTAGCTTCTTAGCTGTTTCAACTAGGTCTGCTTCGTATAGAGACTTACCAACGTTGTGGCCAGCAGCTGCGATGAATGTGTTAGCAATACCACCACCAACAACGAGTTGGTCAGCGATTTTAGATAGAGACTCAAGAACCGTTAGCTTAGTAGATACTTTTGAACCACCAACGATAGCAACCATTGGGCGAGCTGGCTTGTCCATTGCTTTGCCTAGCGCTTCTAGTTCGTTCGCTAGTAGAGGACCAGCACATGCTACGTCTGCGTGCATACCAACGCCGTGAGTAGATGCTTGAGCACGGTGAGCCGTACCGAATGCGTCCATTACGAATACGTCACATAGTGCTGCGTATTTCTTAGATAGCTCTTCGTCGTTTTTCTTTTCGCCTTTGTTGAAGCGAACGTTTTCAAGAACAACAAGTTCACCCGCATTTAGCTCTAGGCCATCTAGGTAGTCTTTTGCTAGCTTCACTTCGCAATCTAGTGCGTCGTTTAGGTAATTAACAACTGGTTGTAGAGAGAACTCTTCAGCGTATTCACCTTCAGTTGGGCGACCTAGGTGAGACGTAACCATTACTTTAGCGCCTGCTTCTAGGCAGTGCTTAATAGTTGGAAGAGATGCGATGATACGTGCATCCGAAGTTACTTTACCGTCTTTTACTGGCACGTTTAGGTCAGCACGGATAAATACACGTTTACCTGCAAGATCCAGGTCAGTCATCTTGATTACAGACATGATGTGTCCTCTCAAATATTTAATAATTAAAGTTTTTGAAAACTCGGCAACCCTGCCAAGCCTGTTAATTCTTCAAACTGGTTATAGATATGGAGATATTATGGATTTATTTCAAGGCTAGAAATAAAAATTCTCCATCACTTCTTCGTCATTACTGTTCCACTTGCGAAGAAGCTTGCATTGCTAAGGCAGTATCCAGCATCCGGTTAGCAAAGCCCCATTCGTTGTCGCACCAAACGAGCATTTTTACGAGTTGCCCGTTACTCACTCTAGTCTGGCTTCCATCCACAATCGCACTATGGGGGTCGTGGTTAAAGTCGATGGAAACGAGTGGCGATTCAGTATAGTCAACAATGTTACGTAATGTACACTGAGATGCGTTAACAATGGTTTGATTTACGTCATTAACTTTCACATTTGTACTAATTGTGACACTTAAATCCATTGCAGTGACGTTAACCGTTGGAACACGAACAGAAATTGCTTCGAATTTGTTGGAAAATTTCGGGAAGATTCTTTCAATCCCCTTATGCAACTTAGTGTCCACCGGAATAATAGATTGGCTTGCAGCGCGGGTACGGCGTAAGTCGTTATGATACGCATCAATTACTTGTTGATCGTTCATGGACGAATGAATTGTGGTAATGGTGCCAGACTCTATGCCGAAGGCTTCGTCTAATACTTTAATGATGGGAACGATACAGTTGGTGGTGCAAGAGCCATTGGAGACAACACGGTGCTCGTCTTTCAGAGTTTCGTGGTTCACGCCATAGATAATCGTATTATCTAGGTCGTTTGCGCCCGGGTGCGAAAACAGTACTTTCTTCGCGCCAGCTTCTATATGCGCTTGCCCATCCGCTTGCGAACCAAATACGCCAGTGCAATCCAAGACGATATCAACTTCTAAATCACGCCAAGGAAGTAATTCGATTTCGGAGAGGTGGAGAATGCGAATGGAATCATATTCACCGCTGTCATGATGAACATGCAAATGTTCTTGGTCATGGGAAATTTTTTTACCAAAGCGACCATGACTGGTGTCATATTGCAGTAGGTGTGCCATCGCCTCTGGCTGTGCTAGTTCGTTAACCGCCACAACCTTGATCTGCTGGTGTTTTCCGCTTTCATACACCGCTCGCAGAACATTACGACCTATACGTCCAAATCCATTGATCGCAACCTTTAGCATTTATCCTTCGCCCTACCAAAAATTTCGTGTTACAGATACTACCTGATCAGGCTGACAAACGCACCTGTTGAATCACAGTAAAGCAGGATTAAAAAAGGTCGAGACTATGCTCGACCTTATTACAACGATAGATAATTAAAATGCGACGTCTAAACCTAACCAGTAGCGACGACCATCTTCAATATATCCGTATTCTTCGTAACTGATTTCCTCGTCCAGCAAGTTATAGATAGCGCCTTTAATACGAGTATTGTCGGTTAACTGGTATGTCACACCGGCGTCCACAAAGGTATAAGCTGGCTCTACGATACTGTTTCTTGATGGGCCAGTAACCGGATCCATTTCTTTACCTCGGTACGTGACTTTCGCCCAGCTCTCTAGATCTGTTGTCGTTTGCCAAGTCACATCCACATTAAACAGATGCTTTGGTAACTGCTGCAGCGGCATGCCTTTGTATTCACCTGTTTTTTGCTCTGAGTCGGTAAATGTGTAGCTCGAGCTAAGGTAAATGGTTTCCGTTAACGGCGATGCTAAGGTCGCTTCAATACCTTGTGTGACGGCTTCATCCACGTTAATACGGTACGTTGGATCTGCGCCCCATTGGTTTGGACCATCAGTACAGATAGTGTCTGGACAAACAACACGTGTGATCTTGTCTTTGAATTCGTTATGGAACGCTGTCAAAGAAACATCTAAGCCAGAATCACCTTGATACAAGACGCTGATTTCTTTGTTTAGCGACGTTTCAGGGTCAAGATCTGGGTTACCGTAGATATTACCGCCACCACTGACTTGCGCCCAGCCAGGAGTAATTTCACGTAATTGTGGAGAACGGAAACCTGTTGCCACACCGCCTTTCACCGTCCAAGACGGATCAACTCGCCATACACCGTAAACACGCGGACTAAAGTGCGCGCCATAGTTTTCGTCATGATCTAGACGACCACCAAGCGTAACGCTAAACGGATCAGCGATTCTCCATTCATCTTCAATGAAAACAGCCCACTGCGTATTCGATGTTTCAGTCTTCGATGACGCTTTGTTGGAGGTGAAATCCTCAAGCTCTGCATGAGTGGCGTCCACACCCGTCGTCAACGTATGGTTTCCGATACCAGTCACCAAGCTCGATTTGAACGTGGTGTTGGTGATCGTCATCTCACGAGATTTGTTCTCGCTCTCTTCTCGCTGTAAGTAAGTATCTGAAATGCCAATCGAATCCCAATCACCGTTGTGGCTTACCGTTACGTAATTACGACGATATTCATTCAGTGAGTCTTCACACCCACCACGACACCCAGTGGTCGGCACTGAAAGGCCTACATTACCACGACGACTTTGTGCCGACGTGCCGCCTTCTAATTGCACCGAGTGGCGATCATTAATCTGGTAAGTCAGTTTTGAAGAGATACTCTGCATATCTTTATCTTCATAACCGTATTCGATGTCATCTTCTTCTCTGGTTGTGTACTGACCATATACTTGGAGAGATAAATTTTCAGCCAACGGACCATTAACGAAAAAGTTCGCGCTCTGCTCTCCCCCTGAGCGACTATTCTCTTGTAGTACCGTGCCCAGTTGAACATTACCCGTCCACTCTAGCGCATCTTTTCGTGTGATGACGTTAATCACACCACCAATCGCATCAGAACCGTAAAGCGTCGACATTGGGCCACGAATAACTTCGATTCGCTCAATCGCTTGAAGAGGAGGTAACCAACCTTGTTCGATACCAGGGCCGTCACTATTTGGACGAGTTTCACGCGTACTTTGACGTTTACCATCGACCAGTATCAAAGTGTATTTAGAACCCATACCACGGATACTAATGTCGGTGGTATCACCACCACCTGTCACGACAACACCTGGCACACTTTTTAGTGCATCAGTCACATCGCGGTAATAACGGGAGTCCAACTCCTCACGTGAAATCACACTAATACTTGCAGGCGCGTCCGCTTGAGATTGCTCATAACTTGATGCAGTTACAACCACTGTTTCCATTTTAGAAACTGCATCATTGGCAAAAACATGAGGGACACTGACGAAGGCTAAAATACCAGTTGCGGTAATAACTGGCAGTCTAAGAGTAGACATCTACATCTCCATAATTGATAATGATTATTATTTTCGAAAGTGAATTATTCACAAATAGAATGAGATGCATAGTGAGAGTTATGGAACGGTTCTTTCCATTTATGGAACTCGTACATAACGCAGTAAGGAGTAAAAGAAATATGCACGACTTAGCATCAATTAGAGCCTTTGATGCGCTCAATCAGCATAAAAGTTTGACAGCCGCTGCTAAAGCCCTTAATCAGCCAAAATCAACGCTAAGTCGTCGCTTGGCACAATTAGAAGAAGACTTCGGTCAGGCTCTAACCGCCAGACAAGGTAATCGATTAGTTCTGACAAGAGCTGGAGAAATCTTTGCCCACTACAGCCGCCAGATTCTTGAGTTAAGCGAAGAGAGTTATGATGCACTGCAAGGTTTAACGAACCAAGTTTCAGGGCCACTGCATATTGTTTGTCATACTGCCTTAGTTAGAAGCTGGCTCGGCGGCGTACTCAATCGTTTTCTTGCTGATAATCCCGATGTTAGAGTTCAACTTACCAGTGACTTTTCTGAGGCGCATCATGACCCAGATTTGTTCATCTGGCTCGGTGAACGTAAAGAGCTAGACTGGCGAAAAGAAGTGCTGGGGGTATTTCGCTATACGCCTTTTGCCTCTCCAAATTATCTAAAACAACATGGGCCTATACCGCACCCCAAAGAACTTGAAGCACATCCATGGATCGATTTTGGTTCAGTGCAAGAAAATGGATTGATGCTAGCACACCCTCAACACGGTGAGTTCTTTTTAGAACCCTTTGTTAGTCGCTTATACAGCGACAACATAGCAATGCAAATAGACAGTATCGCGAATGGTCATGGTATTGGACTGCTGCCGACTTGGACAGCATACGGCTATGAGAAACATCACCCAGGGCGAATCACGCCTTGCTTAGAAGGTTGGCTTTCTGAGCCTATTTCCATTAACTGCTATACACCAGCAGGACGACCACCACTGCGCTTATCCGTACTTTTAGACTGCATTCACCAAAGCATTCCACAAGGTTGGAAAACCTGACAAAAATAAAAGGCCATCATAATGATGGCCTTTCTAACTTTAGCGTTTAACAATCGTCGTTTACGTTCGACTGTTTAGACGGTCCTACAATTACGCTAGCAATTCTTTTGCTGTGTTCACTACGTTTTCAGTCGTGAAGCCAAACATCTCGAATAGCTGACCAGCAGGTGCAGATTCACCGAATGTTGTCATACCGATGATGCGACCGTCGAAGCCAACGTACTTGTACCAGAAATCAGCAATGCCCGCTTCAATAGCGATACGTGCCGTTACGTCTGATGGCAGTACAGCTTCACGGTAAGCGGCGTCTTGTTTGTCGAATGCATCTGTTGATGGCATTGAAACAACGCGTACTTTCTTGCCTTCTGAAGTTAGTTGCTCAGCGGCTTTCACTGCAAGCTCAACCTCAGAACCTGTTGCGATAAGGATTAGCTCAGGCTTACCTTCGCTATCTTTCAGGATGTAAGCACCTTTCGCGATGTCTGCGACTTGTTCAGCAGTACGCTCTTGTTGCGCTAGGTTTTGACGAGAGAAGATAAGTGCAGTTGGTGCATCTTTACGTTCAATCGCTAGTTTCCATGCAACTGCAGACTCAACTTGGTCACATGGGCGCCATGTGCTCATGTTTGGAGTTACACGTAGAGACGCCATTTGCTCAACAGGTTGGTGAGTTGGGCCATCTTCGCCAAGACCGATCGAATCATGCGTGTAAACTTGGATGTTCTGAATTTTCATCAGCGCAGCCATACGCATTGCGTTACGAGCGTATTCCATGAACATTAGGAATGTTGCGCCGTAAGGAACGAAACCACCGTGCAATGCGATACCGTTGATGATAGCAGTCATACCGAATTCGCGTACACCGTAGTGGATGTAGTTGCCAGAGAAGTCCTCCGTTTCTAGAGGCTTAGAACCAGACCACATGGTCAGGTTAGAAGGCGCTAGGTCAGCAGAACCACCCATAAACTCAGGAAGCATTTGACCAAACGCTTCTAGTGCATTTTGCGATGCTTTACGTGATGCAATGTTCGCTGGGTTTGCTTGAAGATCAGCAATGATTTGGTTCGCTTTTTCTTCCCACTGTGCAGGAAGTTCGCCGTTTAGACGACGTTTAAGCTCTGCCGCTTCAGCAGGGTAAGCTGCAGCGTATGCTTCGAATTTTTCATTCCAAGCTGCTTCTTTCGCGGCGCCCGCTTCTTTTGCATCCCACTCAGCGTAAACATCTGCCGGGATCTCAAATGGGCCGTACTCCCAACCTAGGTATTCGCGAGCCGCTTGGATTTCATCGTGACCTAGTGGTGCACCGTGACAGTCGTGCGAACCAGACTTGTTAGGAGAACCGAAACCGATAATTGTTTTGGTACAGATAAGCGTAGGACGTGGGTCCGCTTTTGCTGCTTCAATTGCTGCGTTGATCGCGTCTGAGTCGTGACCATCGACTGCTGGGATTACATGCCAGCCGTACGCTTCAAAACGCTTAGGTGTATCGTCAGAGAACCAGCCTTCAACGTGACCGTCGATAGAAATGCCGTTGTCATCCCAGAACGCGATCAGTTTGCCTAGACCTAACGTCCCAGCAAGAGAGCATGCTTCATGCGAGATGCCTTCCATTAGACAGCCGTCACCCATGAACACATACGTAAAGTGGTCAACGATATCGTGACCTTCTTTGTTGAACTGTGCCGCTAGTGCTTTCTCTGCGATCGCCATACCAACAGCGTTAGTGATGCCTTGACCTAGAGGACCCGTTGTTGTCTCGATACCAGGCGCGTAGCCGTACTCTGGGTGACCTGGGGTTTTTGAGTGCAATTGACGGAAGTTTTTCAGATCGTCAATGGATAGCTCGTAACCGCTTAAGTGCAGTAGAGAGTAAATAAGCATTGACCCATGACCGTTTGACAGCACAAAGCGATCGCGGTCGGCCCACTCTGGGTTTGAAGGGTTATGGTTTAGGTGAGAGCGCCAAAGAACTTCAGCGATATCAGCCATACCCATTGGTGCGCCTGGGTGGCCTGAGTTAGCTTGTTGAACACCATCCATGCTTAGAGCACGAATTGCATTGGCAAGATGTTTACGAGACGACATGTCTGCTCCTGAGTACATTAAGCGAAACGAAAAGTAGGTCATAATTCTCTCAAAGCCCTGTTGGGTGTGCAAACGTTTTCCAGTCCAAAACCTCACAAATATTGCACCTTTCGCGCCAAATCGTTCGAAGTTCTTAAAATTATCAATAAATCAGGCAAACGTTTGGTTATAACAAAAACCAAAAAAGAGCTTGTAATTCGAGCAATCAAATTTAGAATAGACGTCTAGATGTAGATACACCTACAAAAATTAGTATTAATTTGCGCTGGAGAGTTTATCATTCCCCAGTTTTAAACCAGATATAGTGGAGCTAACATGGCTAAGCACCTGTTTACTTCTGAGTCAGTATCAGAAGGTCATCCAGATAAAATTGCAGACCAGATTTCTGATGCGGTTCTTGACGCGATTCTAGAGCAAGATCCAAAGGCTCGTGTTGCATGTGAGACTTACGTTAAAACCGGTATGGTAATGGTGGGTGGTGAAATCACGACTTCAGCATGGGTAGACATCGAAGAGTTAACTCGTGAAACCGTTCGTGAAATCGGCTACGTACATTCAGATATGGGCTTTGACGCAGATTCTTGTGCGGTACTAAACACAATCGGTAAACAGTCGCCAGATATCAACCAAGGTGTTGATAAAGCTGACCCTAAAGAACAAGGTGCAGGCGACCAAGGCATCATGTTTGGTTACGCTTGTAACGAAACTGAAGTACTAATGCCAGCGCCAATTACTTACTCTCACCGTCTTGTTCAAAAGCAAGCAGAAGTTCGTAAAAACGGCACACTACCTTGGTTGCGTCCTGATGCAAAATCTCAGGTAACATTCCAATACGATCAAGGTAACATCGTTGGTATCGACGCGGTTGTTCTTTCAACTCAACACTGTGACTCAATCTCAACTTCAGACCTGCGTGAAGCGGTAATGGAAGAGATCATTAAGCCAGTGCTACCTTCTGAGTGGATCAACAAAGAAACAAACTTCTTCATTAACCCAACCGGTCGCTTCGTAATCGGTGGTCCTATGGGTGACTGTGGTCTAACTGGTCGTAAGATCATCGTAGATACCTACGGCGGCGCAGCTCGTCACGGTGGCGGTGCGTTTTCTGGTAAAGATCCATCAAAAGTTGACCGTAGTGCAGCATACGCAGCACGCTACGTAGCGAAAAACATCGTAGCGGCAGGCATGGCTGACCGTTGTGAGATCCAACTTTCTTACGCAATCGGTGTTGCTGATCCAACGTCTATCATGGTGGAAACGTTCGGTACTGAGAAAGTATCTCACGACATCATCATTGAAGCGGTTCGTCAATTCTTCGACCTACGTCCATACGGTCTACAAGAAATGCTTAACCTTCTTCAACCTATCTACAAGAAGACAGCGGCTTACGGTCACTTCGGTCGTGAAGAATTCCCGTGGGAAGCGACAGACAAAGCTGCACTTCTACGCGATTTCGCTGGCATCAAATAATCAAGCCAAGCAAGAATCAATCAAGCCCTCGCCTATGGTGGGGGCTTTTTATTTTCAGCAACTTTTATCTAGCCATTTCGGCTCATACCGCCCTGCCCCACAAAGCAGTCCTGTTTCTCCCTCATTTTTATACCGAATAAATTTTAAGCAATTATTTGTAAATTATCCCATCTCCGCCAATAGTTAAAATATTGTTAACTCCAATTTAAATAGAGACGTCGGATGCTGGCGACTGTGGAAGCAACACTTAAGTAAAGACATGAGTCAGGCATCTTTATGGCCGATACCAAACTAAGCCAATGCTCAGATGTAAACTTGAAAAAGTCGCTTCAAGTTTGACTGAACAAAAACCGCTGTCAGTTGGTATAAGCGGATAATGTGGGAATAAATCAAGGAGGAGTTATGCCTCGAACTGTTAATCCATCGGACTTCCACAACAAGCGAAAGGAAGTGCCAGACAACGAATACGCCAGAACCATACCGTGCAATACGGTCAATCTTTCTGCACCTTTTCATTGGCTCGCATTAGGTCTGCATGATTTCGTGCGAATGCCGCTTATTAGTGCTTTCTATGGCATCTGTTTTATGGCAGCAGCCATAGGCATTGTTTTGCTCGTACAGTGGCAAGGCACACACTTGGTCGTCATGCCCAGTTTGATTGTTTACATGTTAATCGGTCCGTTTCTCGCGCTCGGCTTGTATGATGCCAGTTGGGAGAGAGAGCGCGGACACAAAGCAAGCTTGTTCCATTCAATGAAAGCGATCGGTCGTAACTCAACATCTCAATGGGCGTTCGCCGTGTTACTCGCAGTGTGTATGATATTTTGGATGCGCATTGCCGCTCTACTTCATGCGCTCTACCCTTCTGTTCAAGGGGCACCTTTAAGTGAGTTTCTACCCTTCCTTGTCATCGGCTCTTTAGTTGGCTTTGTTTTGGCTTGTGTGGTGTTTAGTATTTCAGCCTTTTCTATTCCGCTCATGATGGAGCGTCGCGTAGACATGATGACCGCTGTATTTACCAGCTTTAATGCAGTGAAATCCAACATTCCAGCAATGATTGTTTGGGCAGCGATCATCTGTGGCGGTATTCTTATCGGCTTTGCGACCTACGGGATCGGAATGTTGTTTACCATGCCAATTCTAGGCTACGGTACATGGCACGCTTACCATGCCACCATCAAGAAAAAACACACACCATAATTAACTGATGCTATGATCTGGCCCTCGCAAATGCGGGGGCTTTTTTATTTGATTTATCGAGGTGAATTGTGGATATAGAACTCAGCTATAAAGCCAAGCAAGTGATGGCGGGCTGTATCGCGATGGCGGAACAAGCTTTCAAACGTTCTTTCCCGATTCCAACAATCACCTTCGACGTCCGTGGGAAAGCGGCAGGAAAAGCCTACCTTCAATTAAATCAAGTACGCCTAAACCCTGTTTTATTTCGCGAAAACACCCAAGCATTCTTAGATGAAGTCATTCCTCATGAAGTAGCACACCTGATTACTTATCAGGTTTACGGGCGAGTTAGGCCTCACGGTAAAGAATGGAAAGGCGTCATGGAAGCCGTATTTAACGTACCAGCCAAAACCACTCACAGCTTTGAAGTAAAATCCGTTCAAGGTAAAACCTTTGAGTATCGTTGTGGTTGTATGACCTACCCTCTATCGATTCGCCGTCATAATAAAGTGCTGCGCAAAGAGGCGACGTACTCTTGTCAAAAATGCCGCCAACCACTTAACTTCACCGGCATTCAATTATCGTAGCCCTTACCTCATAGTGTTACTTGCGTTCCCAAAATAAAGATCGAGTTGATCAAAACCTTCCCTTCGCCACTTATTGTTAACTTACTCATCACTAAAGCTATTTTATGCGTGTTATCATGAATAAAGTCATACTTTATAAAGACTTTTATCATGAAATACTTACTCTCTCTGTTGCTTATCGCGCTTTCTAGCACTGCGATTGCCGCGCCACCGAGCTCATTCTCAGCTGCCAAACGTGAGGCGGTCAAAATTTATCAAGACCATCCAACAAGCTTCTACTGTGGCTGTAACATTCAATGGCAAGGCAAGAAAGGCTTACCCGATTTAGCCTCTTGCGGCTACCAAGTCCGTAAACAAGAAAAACGGGCTGCACGAATCGAATGGGAGCACGTTGTTCCTGCGTGGCAATTTGGCCACCAGCGTCAATGCTGGCAAGATGGCGGACGTAAAAACTGTAAGAAAAAAGACAAAACTTTTCGTTTAATGGAAGCAGACTTACACAACCTAACTCCTGCTATTGGTGAAGTAAACGGTGACCGTTCGAACTACAACTTCAGCCAATGGAACGGTATGGATGGCGTGAGTTATGGTCGCTGTGAGATGCAAGTGAACTTTAAGCAGCGTAAAGTCATGCCACCAGACCGTGCGCGTGGCTCAATTGCTCGTACCTATCTATACATGAGCAAAGAGTACGGTTTCAAACTGTCGAAGCAGCAAACGCAATTAATGAGTGCTTGGAACAAAACCTATCCTGTCGATAAATGGGAATGTGAGCGTGACGAGCGCATTGCAAAAGTACAGGGCAATCACAACCCATTTGTTCAAGAAGCCTGCCGCGCACTGTAACCTCCGACCTCGAAGCGTTTCAATTACTGATATTGAAACGCTTCTTGCCCCTTGTTTTTTCGGTGCAAAGCATCCATGTTAGGGTTTAAGTTTATTCTCTTGCTGGAAATCTCATGCGTACCCCTCGAATTTATCATCCAGAAACCATTCATCAACTTGGCTCACTTGCTTTAAGTGACGACGCAGCAGGCCATATCGGTCGTGTTTTGCGCATGAAAGAAGGCCAAGACGTTCTCCTTTTTGACGGCAGTGGCGCAGAGTTCCCAGCGGTTATCAGTGAAGTCAGCAAGAAATCAGTTTTGGTTAACATCACCGAGCGCGTAGAAAACAGTATTGAATCCCCTTTAGATCTGCACCTTGGTCAAGTCATTTCACGTGGCGATAAGATGGAGTTCACCATCCAAAAGTCTGTTGAACTTGGCGTCAATACCATCACTCCTCTGATTTCTGAACGTTGTGGCGTCAAGCTTGACCAAAAGCGTTTTGAGAAAAAACTCGCGCAATGGCAGAAAATCGCCATCAGTGCCTGTGAGCAATGTGGGCGTAATGTCGTGCCCGAAATTCGTCCAATTATGAGCTTGGAAGAGTGGTGTAAAGAAGAGTACGATGGTTTAAAGCTTAACCTTCACCCTCGTGCTAAATACTCAATCAACACTTTGCCAACCCCGGTTGAAAAAGTGCGCCTACTGATCGGTCCTGAAGGCGGTTTATCGTCTGAAGAAATCGAGATGACTCGAGAATACCAATTTGAAGAAACGCTACTCGGCCCTCGCGTTCTGCGTACCGAAACAGCGGCTCTGACAGCAATTACAGCCTTACAAGTTCGTTTCGGCGATCTTGGTTAAACGGAGAAAAATAATGATCAAACTCGGTATCGTAATGGACCCAATCTCGTCCATTAACATCAAAAAAGACTCTAGCTTTGCCATGATGCTTGAAGCGCAACGACGCGGCTATGAAATCCACTACATGGAAATGAATGATCTGCATCTCGATCAAGGCGTTGCCATTGCAGATACTAAAGTGGTAGAACTAAAAGAAGATCCAAACGGTTGGTACGAGTTCAAATCAGAGCAAACTATCGAACTGTCTGAGCTAGACGCGGTGCTAATGCGTAAAGATCCTCCGTTTGATACTGAATACATCTACGCGACTTACATCCTTGAGCGTGCAGAAGAACAGGGTGCACTGATCGTTAACAAGCCTCAAAGCTTACGTGATTGTAACGAAAAGCTGTTTACAGCATGGTTCCCAGAGCTGACACCTACAACGATCGTGACGCGAAAAGCAGAAAAAATTAAAGAATTTCGTGAAAAACATGGTGATGTCATCCTGAAACCGCTTGATGGTATGGGTGGCGCGTCCATCTTCCGTGTAAAAGAAAACGATCCAAACGTCTCTGTAATCATCGAGACATTGACTAACCACGGTCAAAACTACGCAATGGCACAAACCTTCGTGCCAGACATCAGCAACGGTGACAAACGTATCCTAGTGGTAGATGGCGAACCTATGCCTTACTGTCTAGCACGCATTCCTGCTAAAGGCGAAACGCGCGGCAACCTAGCCGCTGGTGGTACTGGTGAAGCTCGTCCGCTAAGCGAAACCGACCTCAAAATTGCGCAAACCGTTGCTCCGACACTGAAAGAAAAAGGCCTTATCTTTGTTGGCCTTGACGTAATTGGCGACAAGCTAACAGAAATCAACGTCACCAGCCCAACCTGTATTCGCGAAATTGAAGCAGCTTTTGATATCTCAATCACAGGCAAGCTGATGGATGCGATTGAGCGTCGAGTAAAAGGCGAATAACTCAAACTGTATTACAGTTAATAGAGAGCGTAGTACATTAACTTAAGCAAACTCATGCACATACCTAGATGTAAATTGTATGATGTTTGCTTAAGGGCATTTACGAGAGTTAAGGGTCAGTATGAGTATGAATCTCACAAATCACTTTTTGGTTGCCATGCCTGGGATGAAAGATCCGTACTTTCAAAACAGCGTGATCTACGTTTGTGAGCACAACGAAGACGGCGCTATGGGGCTGATGATCAATGCTCCTGTTGATATCACCGTCGGCAACATGCTCAAGCAGGTGGAAGTTCAGCCAGTACACCCGCGCCTATTTGAAGCCAGTCTAGATAGACCAGTCTACAATGGCGGCCCAATCTCGGAAGATCGTGGTTTTATTTTGCATAAACCCAAAGATTACTACGAGTCCAGCGTCCAAATGACCGATGACCTCGCGGTAACCACTTCGCGTGATATTCTTTCGGTGTTAGGAACAGAAGCAGAACCAAGTGATTACCTAGTGGCACTGGGCTACTCCGGTTGGAGTGCAGGCCAATTAGAAAGTGAGCTGGTCGAAAACTCTTGGCTCACCATTGAAGCGACGCCTGAAATTATCTTTAATACACCAATCAACGAGCGTTGGAAGAAAGCGGTCGAAAAGCTGGGTATCGACCCAAGTCACCTTTCAGCAGACTCTGGACATGCTTAGTCCAAATATACAGTTACATTAGATAGAGACACCTTATGTCACGCACAATTATGGCTTTTGACTTTGGAACCAAAAGCATTGGTAGCGCTATTGGCCAAGAAATTACTGGTACAGCTTCCCCATTAAAAGCCTTTAAAGCCAATGACGGTATTCCAAACTGGGACGATATCGAAAAGCAAATCAAAGAGTGGCAACCAGATTTGCTAGTGGTCGGTTTACCGACCGATCTGCATGGTAAAGACCTTGAGACCATAACCCCTCGTGCACGAAAATTTGCTAAGCGTCTGCAAGGCCGATACGGATTGCCAGTTGAACTGCATGATGAGCGTTTATCTACTGCAGAAGCTCGTGCGGAGTTGTTCAGCATGGGCGGCTACAAAGCCCTATCGAAAGGTAATGTTGACTGCCAGTCAGCAGTGGTGATTCTAGAAAGCTGGTTTGAAGCCCTTTGGGGTGAGTAAACACTTCAAGCACAATGAAAAAAGGTTGGCTCCTGCCAACCTTTTTTGTTTCTGGATTGGATTAATCCATATCGATCTTAACGTTTGCCAAACTGCCCGTAGAGAATGCTTCACCACGCTGCGTTTTCAACATCAAGCGCAGATCATTCGCCGAGTCGGCACTATGTAGTGCATCCTCTTCGCTGATCTTACCTTGCATCACTAACTTATAAAGAGATTGATCGAACGTCAGCATACCAAACTCATTTGAGCGAGCCATGGTTGACTTCAACTCATGTAAATCTCCGCGACGAATCAAATCCGACACACGTGGGCTATTTAGCAAGATCTCAAATACACCATGACGTCCCTGCCCATTTTTATCTCGGATCAGCTGCTGACCAACCACGCCTTTTAGGTTCATCGACAAATCGAACAAGAATTGTTCTTTTTGATCTTTCGGTACCAAGTGAAGAATGCGCTCTAAAGCTTGGTTTGCATTGTTGGCGTGCAACGTTGCCATACACAGGTGACCCGTTTCGGCGAAGGTCATCGCGTATTCCATTGTTTCACGGCTACGGATCTCACCAATCAAAATCATATCTGGTGCTTGGCGCAGCGAGTTTTTAAGCGCAACTTCATAGCTTTCCGTATCTAACCCAACTTCGCGTTGAGTCACGATACAGCGCTTGTGTTCATGCACGAATTCGATCGGATCTTCGACCGTCAAAATGTGCCCGGTTTTATTGCTGTTTCGATAGCCTGTCATCGCCGCCATGGTGGTCGATTTACCCGATCCAGTAGCACCGACCACCAGCACCAAACCACGCTTAGCTATCGCCAAATCTTGCAACACTAACGGTAACTTTAACTGCTCAAAAGTAGGAATATTGGTTTCAATACGACGAATCACTGCGCCTGGTAACTCGCGTTGAAAAAAGGCACTCACACGGAAGCGACCACAATCTCTCACAATGGCAAAATTCGACTCGCGACTTTTACGAAATTCCTGACGCCGATCTGGTTCCATAGCGCTATCGAGTAATGCAGCCACATCACTCTCGGTGAGTTTTTCCCCTTGCGGACGCAATTCGCCATCCACACGAAATAGAATTGGCGCTCCAACCGTGATGTAAAGATCCGACGCTTTCAGCGCCAGCATGCCTTCGAGAAATTTATCTAGATCCATCTTCCGTATTCACCATTATCTGTATGAACGTTACGAGAATTGCTGCACTTCTAATCCGATCTTACTATCGACCTCTTCACGAGCAACCATGCCTTGCGCCATTAACTGACGAGCATTTTGCTCCATGGTTTGCATGCCGTGAGCCGCACCTGTTTGAATGATCGAATACATCTGCGCGACTTTGTCTTCGCGGATCAAGTTGCGAATCGCAGGCGTTGCCATCATAATTTCATGGCATGCAATACGGCCACCACCATTACGCTTCAGAAGCTTTTGCGCGATAACCGAACGAAGGGACTCAGATAGCATCGAGCGAACCATATCTTTATCACTACCAGGAAACACATCGATAATACGGTCAATGGTTTTTGCCGCCGAGCTGGTGTGCAAGGTCCCGAAAACTAAGTGACCCGTTTCTGCCGCCGTTAAGGCAAGGCTGATGGTTTCTTTGTCACGCATCTCACCAACCAGAATAACGTCTGGGTCTTCGCGCAATGCGCTGCGCAGTGCGTTTTGGAAACTATGGGTGTCACGGTGAACTTCACGCTGGTTAATCAAACATTTATTGTTGTTGTGAACAAATTCAATCGGATCTTCAATTGTGAGTACGTGCTTGTTGTGATTACGGTTAATGTAGTCAACAATGGCTGCTAAGGTCGTCGATTTACCTGAACCTGTTGGGCCAGTGACCAGAACTAAGCCTTTTTCAGCGTTCGCAATTTTTTTGAAGATCTCTGGCGCTTCTAGCTCTTCCAGAGTTGGAATGCTACTTGGAATGGTACGGAATACTGCCGCACAACCGCGAGATTGGTTGAAAGCGTTGACACGGAAACGGCCAACGTTATGCAACTCAAAAGAGAAATCGACTTCGAGTTTTTCTTCGAACTCACTGCGCTGGGCATCGTTCATGATTTCGAAAACCAAACGATGCACTTCTTGGTGTGTAAACGCTGGAATGCCTAGTTTTCTTACATCCCCATCAATACGAACCATTGGTGGGACACCTGCAGAAAGATGTAGATCCGAGGCATTATGTTTTACACTAAAATCCAGTAACTCAGTGATATCCATTTAAAATCCTTAAGTCTAAAGTACAGCTATGAGTAGTATTCAACAAAATATTGAACATATCACCTCTCAAATTCGATATGACGAGCAAAAATGTGGTCGAACTCCAGAGTCAGTGCAACTTCTAGCGGTAAGCAAAACTAAACCTGTCGAGGCAATTCTCGAAGCCTACCAAGCGGGACAAACCGCCTTTGGTGAAAACTACGTTCAAGAGGGCGTCAGTAAAGTTCAGCACTTTGCCGAGCATTATCCAGATAATCGAATCGAATGGCACTTCATTGGCCCGATTCAATCGAATAAATCGCGACTTGTTGCTGAACATTTCGATTGGGTTCACACCATCGATCGAACCAAGATTGCTCAACGCCTGAATGATCAGCGGCCAAGCGAACTTAAACCGCTACAAGTTCTGATTCAGGTTAACACCAGTGGTGAGGTATCTAAATCTGGCGTCACTGAAGCGGAAGTATTCGAGCTGGCGGAGTTGATTTCTCGCCTACCCAACCTCACTTTAAGAGGGTTGATGTCGATTCCTGCCAACGTGTCTGACTACGAATCACAACTCCGTGAATTTCAGAAGTTGGCTACGTTGAAGCAAACACTCGAAGCACAGTTCCCAGAAATCGATACATTATCAATGGGAATGAGTGGTGATATGACCGCTGCAATCGAAGCTGGTAGTACAATGGTTCGTATTGGAACCGCTATTTTCGGCGCACGAGACTACAGCTAAATCAACAAAACGCTCACTCGCGACATAAGTTATGTCGTCAATCGTTAGAGCGTAAATGCGCAATCATCTTACTCGCCAATAGGAGCAGTAAGTAACAGCGGCGCCATTATACACCTGGGCGCACAACAAATTCTAAATATCATGATGGAAATCAGACAAATGGAACATAAAAAAATCGCCTTCATTGGTGCTGGCAACATGGTGAGAGCCATTGTTTCAGGCTTGGTTGCTAACGGATACCCAGCGCAAAACATTACCGCGACAGCTCCTTCAGAGGCTCGCCGCCTTCTGCTAGAACAAGATTTTGGCATCCGTACCACCAGCGATAACATCCAAGCTGCGACCGAGGCGGATGTGGTGGTATTGTCTGTAAAACCGCAAATGATGGCTGATGTCTGTAAACCACTGCAATCGATCGATTTCACTAATAAACTGGTGATTTCTATTGCCGCAGGCATCAACTGTTCACGATTGGATGATATGCTAGCCACCAAATTGAACTTGGTTCGTGTTATGCCAAATACGCCATCACAACTTGGGTTGGGTATGAGTGGTTTATTCGCACCAACTCATGTAACCGAGCACGACAAAGCTTTTGCCGCAGAGTTAATGGAATCGGTCGGTAAAGTATGCTGGGTTGAGCAAGAGTCTGGCATCAATAATGTGATTGCCGCAGCGGGCAGTGCTCCAGCATACTTCTTCCTGTTTATGGAAGCGATGCAAGCAGAAGCGATTGAGCAAGGCTTTGATAAAGAGACCGCTCGACTATTGGTTCAGCAAGCGGCACTGGGCGCGGCCAGTATGGTGGTTAGCAACCCAGAAACTGAGCTATCAACCCTGCGTGAGAACGTAACATCGAAAGGTGGGACAACGGCAGAAGCACTGCGTACATTCAACGAACATCAACTTTCAGATATTGTCGCTAAAGCCATGCAAGCTGCTGTGGCTCGCGCGGAAGAAATGGAAAAACTGTTTTAATTATTTGGATGAACTCCGTTTAGTATCATCCATCACTTGTTAAGGGTACCTTATGAATTCAATGAGTTTTCTCATCTCAACCCTATTTGACCTGTACATCATGGTCGTAATTTTGCGAATTTGGTTGCAAGCTGCGCGCGCAGACTTCTACAACCCATTCTCGCAATTCATAGTAAAAGCGACTCAGCCGGTCATTGGTCCATTGCGCCGCGTTATCCCTTCCGTGGGGAATATTGACCTAGCAACCGTGTTGTTTGCCTACGTGTTGTGTGTGCTTAAATTTGTCGTGCTTATCCTAATAGCTTCGAACGGTTCCGTCTCTTTCAGCGCTGACTTCTTATTCTTGGGCTTATTATCATTAATCAAAGCCGCAGGTGGCCTATTGTTCTGGGTACTATTGATCCGTGCAATTTTGAGCTGGGTAAGCCAAGGCCGCAGCCCTATCGAGTACGTATTCCATCAACTGACCGAGCCAATGTGCGCTCCAATCCGTCGTATTCTTCCGGCTATTGGTGGTCTTGATTTAAGCGTACTGGTGTTATTTATCGGCTTGCAGTTCGCGAACTTCTTAATGGGCGATATCATTGGTCCAATTTGGTTCCAGCTATAATGTCAGCTGCAGTTTGGCAAGATGGTGAGGACATCATCCTGAAGCTCTATATTCAACCTAAAGCTAGCCGCGATAAAATCGTTGGCTTGCATGGTGAAGAGCTAAAAATCGCCATTACTGCTCCACCTGTCGATGGCAAAGCTAATGCACACCTAACTAAGTTCTTAGCCAAGCAGTTTAAAATCGCTAAGGGCTTGGTTCACATAGAAAAAGGTGAATTAGGACGGCACAAACAAATTCGGATAGAATCGCCTACCCAGATACCGACAGAAATTAAAGCCATCATATGATGGCTTTTTATTTACGATTTTGTACCACACTTACTAATACCAACGACTGAGTACGCATTTTTTACCCCCTGACCAAGGTAAAATTGCAGCTATGGTTGTTTTATAACAAGTGCTTTGAGGAAGTAACAATGAGCAAATGGATTACCGCATTACTGATTAGCCTGTTGCCGTTACCAAGCTTCGCCGATCAGTTTAAAAATATGAAAGATATCGAAGTACACTATGTAGCGTTTAACTCAACATTCCTAACACCCAAAGTCGCACGTAGCTACGATATCAAACGTAATGGATACCTCGCTGTGGTTAATATTAGCGTGTTAGATAGAGCTTCATTGGGTAAGCCAGCATTAGAAGCAAAAATTGCTGGACGCGCGAAGAACCTTATCGGCCAAACTCAGACCTTGACCTTTCGTGAAGTCAAAGAAGGCAATGCGATATACTATTTAGCCGAACTGCCAATTACCCACGAAGAAACTTTTTCTTTCGATATTGACGTAAAAGCTGGAAACAAAGGCTCAGGTAAGCTTAAATTCACCCAGAAGTTTTATGTTGAAGAGTAATTGGGTTGTGATGTTCCAAAAGCTTTTGGATCTAAGCAGGCTAAAAACCACTTATTAGTTAAAGAATATCTAGAGGAGAACGATTTGTTCTCCTCTATCACTATTAAAAGAGATTCCCATGAAAAAAATTGTGCTAGCAACTGGTAACCAAGGCAAAGTTCGTGAAATGGCAGATTTATTGTCTGACTTCGGCTTTGAAGTATTAGCGCAAAGTGAATTCAATGTATCGGAAGTAGCTGAAACGGGTACAACTTTCATTGAAAACGCAATCATTAAAGCTCGCCATGCCGCACAAGAAACAGGGCTTCCTGCCATTGCAGACGACTCTGGATTAGAAGTCGATTTCTTAAAAGGCGCTCCGGGCATTTACTCTGCACGTTACGCAGGCGAGAGCGCATCTGATCAAGAGAATCTAGAAAAATTGCTAGCGGCAATGGAAGGCGTACCAGAAGCAGAGCGTACAGCACGTTTCCACTGCGTATTAGTCCTCATGCGTCACGAGAACGACCCAACGCCTATCGTCTGTCACGGTAAATGGGAAGGCCGAATTCTAACTGAAGCACACGGTGAAAATGGCTTTGGCTACGACCCAGTCTTCTTCGTTCCTGAAGACAACTGTGCGTCAGCCGAACTTGAACCTGCACGTAAGAAACAACTGTCTCACCGCGGTAAAGCGCTCAAGTCGTTGTTTGCTCAACTGTCTGAGCAAGTGTCTCAGTAATCACGAGCGAATTAGACCATGTTAACGCCCCCAGCACTCAGCTTGTATGTACACATCCCTTGGTGTGTGCAAAAGTGCCCGTATTGCGACTTTAACTCTCACGCGCTCAAAACCGAGATTCCAGAAGAAGAGTACATCAGTGCCCTTTTAGAAGATTTGGATACCGACATTGAGAAATACCGACTTAACGAAGCGCCACGTCCACTGCATTCAATCTTCATTGGTGGTGGTACGCCGAGTTTGATTTCGGCAGAAGGCATCGAGCGTCTACTTAAGGGCATTGAAGCGCGTATTCCGTTCAAGCCTGAAATCGAAATAACCATGGAAGCGAACCCAGGCACCATCGAAGCAGAGCGTTTTGTTGGCTACCGTAAAGCCGGGGTAACGCGTATCTCTATCGGCGTGCAAAGCTTTGAGCAACAAAAGCTTGAGTGTTTGGGGCGTATTCACGGCCAAGACGAAGCCGTCAACGCTGCTCAGCTGGCGCACCAAATCGGTTTGAACAGCTTTAACCTCGATCTCATGCACGGCTTACCTGATCAAAGCATCGAACAAGCCTTGGCAGATTTGGACAAAGCGATTGAGTTGGCACCGCCGCACTTGTCTTGGTATCAGCTGACCATCGAACCAAACACCATGTTCTACTACAAGCCACCAACGCTACCTGACGATGATGACTTGTGGGATATTTTCGAGCTCGGACACCAAAAACTTGCAGCCGCGGGTTATGTGCAATATGAAATCTCCGGTTACAGCAAGCCGGGCTATCAGTGTCAGCACAACCTCAACTACTGGCGCTTTGGTGATTACCTTGGTATCGGTTGTGGCTCTCATGGCAAACTCAGTTTTACCGACGGACGTATTATTCGAACGACAAAGGTAAAACACCCGCGAGGCTATTTAGCGGCTTATCAAAATATGGTCAAACCTTATCTGCATACGGAACATGTCGTCGCGGATGAAGATCGTCCATTCGAGTTCTTTATGAACCGATTCCGCTTAATCGAAGCCTGTCCGAAGCAAGATTACGTGGACACCACGGGCTTACCGCTTAGTACGATTCAAGAAACCATCAGCTGGGCGATAGAAATGGGCTACCTGAGTGAAACGCCTACCCACTGGCAAATTACTGAAAAAGGGAAGCTCTTCCTTAATGATTTGCTCGAAGCCTTTATGGCCGAAGAAAGCGAAGAGTAACGCAACCCCAAAACAAAAAAAGCCTCTCAATTGAGAGGCTTTTTATTTAGAAACTGTGCCGTCCTAAATAAAGTTGACACATTTCTAACATTAGAAAATTGAACGGCCAATTCGCTCTGAGAGCAGCTCAAGCGCCTTAGTACCCGCAAGCGAGTTACCTGAAGGATCAAGCTCTGGAGACCATACTGAAATGGTCATTTCACCAGGTACTACCGCGATAATGCCACCACCAACACCAGACTTACCAGGCATACCAACGCGATAAGCAAACTCGCCCGCGCCATCATACAAGCCACACGTTGCTAACAGTGCATTAAGTTGTTTGGTTTGCACAGGAGAAACTACAGGCTTACCCGTTTGTACCGATGTGCCCTTGTTTGCTAAATAGCTAAACGTTTTAGCCAAATCGACGCAACTCATCTTCAGCGCACAAGCGTGGAAGTAATTTTGTAGTACTGGAATCACTTCATTTTCGAAGTTGCCAAACGAACGCATGAGATATGCAATCGCCGCATTACGGTCACCATGCATCATTTCGGATGCCGCAACGACTTTGTCATACACAATATGGGTATCACCAGAAAGCTGACGCACAAATTCCAACAGGCGCTGACGAGGTGCAGATAAGCGAGTTTGTAACAAATCTGCCACTACTATCGCTCCAGCATTTATAAATGGATTACGAGGAATACCTTGCTCCATTTCTAGCTGGATTAGCGAATTAAATGCCTGCCCCGAAGGCTCTTTTCCCACTCGAGACCAAATTTCTTCTTGCTTGTACAAGCACATCGCTAACGTCAAGCTCAATGCTTTTGAAATAGATTGGATAGAGAAAGGTTCATCGGCATCACCCGCCTTAATAACCTCACCTTCGTTGGTGTATACCGCAATACCTAACTTGTTGCTGGGTACTTTTGCCAGAGCAGGAATGTAATCAGCCACTTTACCTTGGCCGATTAAAGGGCGTACTTCCGCCAAAATATCTGTCAAAATTTCCACTGTCGGTTTCATTCTCTACCTTCTATTTACAAGAGAACTCGTTGAGCTCAGAGGTAAAAAAAGCCAACGTGTCGTTGGCTTTTCCATAGGGTTCGTTCGACTCAAGTCGATTATGGTTTTACTGCCACAATAATATTGCGGTTGATAGATTGATCAACACGGTGAAGATAACCGATGTAAGGCTCTTCTGAAAGTACCTTCCAACCTTGCTCTTCAAATAATGCCGCGACATCTTTCCATTTCAATGTAAATTCATTGAAAGACAACACCACTGAACCTTGTTTTTTCAATACCACTTTCCATGCAGGCAGAGCCTCTTTTAAAAGCTCTAGTGGACTGCGGTTCAGTTTGCTGTCCTTGGCATTTTTGCTGCCGTGCTGCACGCCATAAGGCAAGTCAGACACCATCACATCAACTGAGTTCTTTTTCACGACTTGATCAGCGATACGAGTATCAGCCGAATACAGCTTCATAAACTGAAGATGGCCTTGGTTGTAATCTTCTTTATTTGCTGCAGCTTCAACCACGAAACCATCCGCCACTTTCTTGCCACCCGCAGTGCGCTTTTCTTTGCTCACTTTGTGCTTAAAGCGGCCATTCTTCATGAACTTAACAATAAAGGTCTGGATCTCTTGCACCCACTTGGCGTTGATCTCAACCCCTACCACGTTCAAACCGTGGATCAAGCCTTCAAATAAGGTTGTACCTTTACCACACATTGGATCCATTAAGGTCAGTTGTTCACTTCCCGTATTGGACGCACTAATGCCGATATTCACCATCAAACGGGTAAACTGCTCGTTTGTTTTCCCGGTGTAGCGCAAAATCTGGCTCATACTTTCCGGGAAAGTGTTAAATACGGGCGCTTGAACTGGTCGAAGTAAACCATCTTCGCGCACTTCAAATAGCGCATAGTAAATCGAAGAGGCTGCGATTCTTCGCGCCTGCTCATCGGTTAGCGCTTCCTGACAAGAAAACACCAACGCAGCAGGTAAGCCAACGTCTTTACTACCAATTTCTGTCACATCCACGCCTTGTGAAGCTAAAATTGCTTTTAGCTCAGAACAGGCAATGGTCATTGCGCTATCAAAGTAAATTCGGTTATGACCCGGATTCGCTAATATCGCGTAATGGTACATCCCATGAACTCCTCTGGTTACGCAATACGCTTATATTTGATATCCCAAACACCGTGACCAAGACGGTGACCACGAGCTTCAAACTTCGTTAGCGGGCGATCGTCTGGACGAGGAACGAAATCACCATCTTTAGCAATGTTTTCGAAACCTGGCGCTTGGTTCATCACTTCAATCATGTGCTCTGCGTAGTTTTCCCAGTCGGTCGCCATGTGGAAAATACCTTCATTAGGGATAAGCTTCTCACGCACCATTTCCGCAAAACCTAATTGAACAATACGACGCTTGTGGTGACGCTTCTTATGCCAAGGGTCTGGGAAGAACAATTGCAGTGTCGATAAGCTGCCATTTGGGATCATGTGTTCGAATACTTCTACCGCATCGTGACACATTACACGCAGGTTAGTAATTCCCGCTTCGCGAGCATCGGCAAGACAAGCACCAACGCCTGGGCTATGAACTTCGATACCGATGAAGTTTTTCTCTGGCGCGTTCTTTGCCATTTCAACCAATGAAGCACCCATACCAAAACCGATCTCAAGCACTACTGGGTTATCGTTGCCAAACACCTCTTTCCAATCGAGAAGTTCAGCTTTGAAGTCAATACCCATCGTAGGCCAGCATTCATTCATCGCGCTCTCTTGACCTTTAGTCAAACGCCCTTCACGGCGTACAAAGCTGCGGATTTTGCGGATCAGCTTTCCGTCTTCGTTGTATTCGTTAGTGGTTACTTCACTCATTGATTTTGCCTGCACATTGATTAATCAAAGCGGGGATTATCCAAAGAATTTACTTAGGTGCAAGTATTTGTTGAGCTCTTGGTCTATGGCAACCCAAAAGCAACGACACACCTCTTTATATCCCTACTGTTTATCCGTTGTACTTCTTGCCCATTATGTGGTGCAATTTTGCACCTAACCAATACTAGAATACAGAGCAAGTCGTGACACCTTTCGCCAGTGCCATCCTAGAATGGTATGACGCATATGGAAGAAAAGATCTTCCGTGGCAACAAAATAAGACCGCATACAGTGTCTGGTTGTCTGAAATTATGCTTCAGCAAACTCAGGTCACTACGGTTATTCCGTATTACCAACGTTTCTTGGAGCGCTTTCCAACCGTGATCGATCTTGCCAATGCTGAGCAAGATGAAGTCCTACACCTTTGGACTGGCTTAGGGTACTACGCCCGAGCCCGTAACCTTCACAAAGCAGCACAAGAGGTCGCCTCTACATACAATGGTGAGTTTCCTCTTGATATAGAGAAAATGAACGCCCTACCGGGGATTGGTCGCTCTACCGCTGCCGCCATTTTATCGTCTGTGTATAAACAACCACACGCGATTCTTGATGGTAACGTGAAGCGCACCCTATCCCGCTGTTTCGCAGTTGCAGGATGGCCAGGACAAAAAAAGGTTGAAAACCAGCTGTGGGAAATTGCCGAAACGCACACCCCACAAACGGATGTAGATAAGTATAACCAGGCAATGATGGACATGGGCGCAATGGTCTGCACACGCAGCAAACCCAAATGTAGCCTCTGCCCTGTTGCTGATCTGTGTGTGGCAAAGCAACAAGGTAATGTGCTCGACTACCCGGGCAAAAAACCGAAGAAAGATAAGCCAATCAAGCAAACTCGTTTCGTGATGCTTCACCACAACACCGAAAATGGTCATGAGGTGTGGTTGGAGCAAAGACCACAAACAGGCATTTGGGGTGGCTTATTCTGCTTCCCACAAACCGAACATGTGGATGCAGAAAGCGACATTGAATTGCTACTGGATCAACGCGGCATTCAAGCCAGCAATATCAAACAGAAGCAAACACTGATTACCTTTCGTCATACATTCAGCCATTACCACCTAGATATCACGCCAATTTTGATTGATTTATCAAAGCAACCGGACGTGATAATGGAAGGCAACAAAGGTCTTTGGTATAACTTATCTAAACCTGAAGAAGTCGGTTTAGCCGCGCCAGTAAAACTATTGCTGGAAACGCTACCCCACGAACTTCGTTAATTGAATACAAGGAGTCATTATGAGCCGCACTGTATTTTGTGCTCGACTAAAGAAAGAAGGCGAAGGTCTAGACTTTCAACTTTACCCTGGTGAACTAGGTAAACGCATTTTCGACAACATCTCGAAAGAAGCGTGGGCTCAGTGGCAACACAAACAAACCATGTTGATCAACGAGAAGAAACTCAACATGATGGATCCAGAACACCGCAAACTGATCGAAACAGAAATGGTAAATTTCCTCTTTGAAGGAAAAGACGTTCATATCGAAGGTTACACACCTCCGAGCGAATAAAGTCGCTTGAGTTAAACAATGACATCACAACCATTTGTGGTGTCATTTTTCTATTACCTTCAATAACTCTGATACTTATGAAAAAAATTGTCTTTATTGCTGCCGCACTTTTAATGGCAGGCTGTAGCCGTGAATTCGTCGAAAAGATTTATGACGTCAACTACGAGCCAACAAACCGTTTTGCCAATAACTTAGCTGAGCTACCAGGACAATTTGAAAAAGATACTGCGGCGCTAGATGCCTTAATCAATAGCTTTTCAGGCAATATTCAAAAGCGCTGGGGTAAAAAAGAAATCAAGTACGCTGGCAAGAGTAATTACGTTAAGTACATCGATAACTACCTTAGCCGCGCCGAGGTCGACTTTCGCAAAGGCGTGATCACGATAGAGACCGTATCACCGACCGAGCCCCAAAAACACCTAAAAGACGCGATTGTCACCACCTTATTAACACCAGACGATCCCGCGCACGTCGACTTATTCTCCTCTAAAGGTATCACGTTAGAGGGGCAACCATTCCTGTATAAACAAGTTGTCGACCAAGACAATAAGCCAATTCAATGGTCTTGGCGGGCAAACCGATTTGCGGAATACCTCATCGCAAATAAAATAAAAACCAAAAATGTAGATTTCAAGAAAGCGTATTACGTCGAAATTCCCATGGTTGAAGACCACTTTTCAACACGCAGCTACCAATACGCCGATATCGTGCGTCGAGCTTCCAAGAAATACGACATTCCAGAAGACTTGATATACGCCATTATTAAAACCGAGAGCAGTTTCAACCCATACGCGGTAAGTTGGGCAAATGCATATGGCCTAATGCAAGTTGTACCTAAAACCGCGGGACGAGATGTGTTCAAACTCGTGAAAAAGCGCTCGGGCCAACCAAGCCCTGAATATTTGTTTAATCCAGAAAACAACATAGATACTGGTACTGCGTATTTCTATATCTTAAAAAATCGTTATTTAAGAGAAGTCCGCCACCCTACCTCTCTCGAGTACAGCATGATTTCAGCTTACAATGGCGGTACTGGAGGAGTTTTAAACACATTTCATCGCAGTGATCGCAAACGCGCAATGCAAGATCTTAATTCATTGCAACCCAACCAAGTTTATTGGGCGTTAACCAAGAAACACCCGAACGCAGAAGCGCGTCGCTACCTAGAAAAAGTTACAAATTTCAAAAAGGAATTTAACTCGAAGCAAACTTTGTAGTGACAGTTGAATAAAAAGCGTTCGAACAACCACTTTTTTGAAATTATTTAAAAAAAGTGGTTGACGCAACGCGGGAAAATCCGTTTAATAGCGCTCCGTTGCCCGGATAGCTCAGTCGGTAGAGCAGAGGATTGAAAATCCTCGTGTCGGTGGTTCGATTCCGCCTCCGGGCACCACAATTTGATTTGTTGGTGTCTTAACGAAATGTTATAACACGGACAAAAGCACAAAGAATAAAGTGTGCCGACTTAGCTCAGTAGGTAGAGCAACTGACTTGTAATCAGTAGGTCACCAGTTCGATTCCGGTAGTCGGCACCATTCTTTTGCCTCGATAGCTCAGTCGGTAGAGCAGAGGATTGAAAATCCTCGTGTCGGTGGTTCGATTCCGCCTCGAGGCACCATATTTGGTGCACTTGCTTCATAAGCAAGACACAAAAAAGAATAGTTCCTCCTTAGCTCAGTTGGTAGAGCGACGGACTGTTAATCCGCAGGTCGCTGGTTCGAGCCCAGCAGGAGGAGCCAATTTCTAGAATCTTACTTAAGTGAGATTTTAAAAACTGAAGAGATAATCTCTTCTAGAAAGAATACAGAGTGCCGACTTAGCTCAGTAGGTAGAGCAACTGACTTGTAATCAGTAGGTCACCAGTTCGATTCCGGTAGTCGGCACCATTCTTTTGCCTCGATAGCTCAGTCGGTAGAGCAGAGGATTGAAAATCCTCGTGTCGGTGGTTCGATTCCGCCTCGAGGCACCATATCTGGTGCACTTGCTTCATAAGCAAGACACAAAAAAGAATAATTCCTCCTTAGCTCAGTTGGTAGAGCGACGGACTGTTAATCCGCAGGTCGCTGGTTCGAGCCCAGCAGGAGGAGCCACTTTTAAAGCCGCATCACTTGATGCGGCTTTTTTGTATCTGCTTTATACGTCATTTCTCACTTTCCCATTTATCTGCACTTCATTTCTAAACATCAGCGAACATTAAATCCTTTCTTCAAAAATACTTATTTCACGCTAAAAATTTAATCCTCATCGTAATTTCAATACGCATTAGTATCCGAGCATATTTATCTTCACTAAGATGCCCAAGTTATTACATTTCTTCTTTTAGCTATGCCTTGCATAGTGATAACACTTTATTTGTGAGCTAAATATGAAACTAAAAACTCAAGCCTATTTATTATCTGCGATCATATTGCTAGCTCTCCTAGCTCTGACCGCAACGGGCTTATGGACACTTCGCGTCGCAAGTAACCTTGATAACAAAGCTCGAGTTACTGAGCTATTTAAAAGTGCGTACAGCATACTTACCGAAGTAGAAAAGATGGCTATCGAAGGCAAAATGCCGGAAGACGAAGCGAAAGCATTAGCCACTCGCCTACTTCGTAACAATATCTACAAAGACAACGAATACGTTTATGTCGCAGATGAAAATATGATGTTCATCGCCGCACCACTAGACCCTCAACTGCACGGAACCAGCTTCCATGACTTTAGAGATGGCAGTGGTAATAGCGTAGGCCAACTCATTCTAGATGTATTGGGGCACAAAACAGGTCAGATCGTTGAATATACCTGGAGCCAAAAACAAGCTGATGGCAGCATTGAAGAAAAACACTCGATAGCAGAAAAAACACCACACTGGGGCTGGGTTGTCGGTACAGGTATTGGCTTTAATGAAGTTAACGCACGTTTTTGGTCGACAGCACAATGGCAGCTTGTGCTGTGTCTGATTATCGCGGGAAGTATTCTAAGTGGCCTGATCATTTCGATTCGCAAAATGCTTCATCTACTTGGTGGAGAGCCTAACGACGTGCGTAAAGCAGTTCAAGCTGTCGCTCAAGGAGACATTCAGACCAGTTTTGATACTGTGGCACCGAGAGGAAGTATCTATCGTGCCGTGCAAGATATGAGTCAATCACTAGCTACTATGGTGACAAACCTAGAGAAGTCTATGCATGCACTGCGCGCAGAGTTGTTTGCCGTAGAGGCTCGATCAAATACGATTGCCGATCTTACCGTATCTCAGCAGCAATCAACGGCGATGATTGCCACTGCGATGACTGAAATGGCATCTTCAGCCAACCATGTTGCCAATTCAGCAAGCGACACCGCAAACAATACGGACGAGGCTGACAAACAAAGCCAACATACTCAGAAACTCATTCATAACACGGTTGAAAACATTCAAGGTTTAACTTCTCAATTAAATACTGCGAGTAAAGCGGTCGCCGATCTAGATCAGGATGTAAATAATATTGTAAAAGTGCTCGATGTGATTGGTGATATTGCAGAGCAAACAAACCTATTGGCACTCAATGCAGCCATTGAAGCAGCACGTGCTGGAGAACAAGGCCGAGGCTTCGCAGTCGTTGCTGATGAGGTACGCAACCTAGCAGGACGCACACAAGACAGCACAAAAGAGATTCAGTATATGATCTCCAATCTGCAAGAAGGCTCTCGCAATGCCATTCACACAATGGAAATATGTGCAGAAACCAGTGAAAGCACTGTTACAGAGTCTAAGAATGCCTCTGAAGCTCTACAGCAAATTGTAACGGCGTTAGAATCTATCACCACAATGAGCCAGCAGATCGCTACTGCTGCCGCTGAGCAGACGCAGGTTAGCGATGATATTGCGCTACGCATAAACCTTATCGAGGAAAGCGGAGGCCAACTCAACTCTGTCGTAACCGAGAGCCAATCAAATACTCAAAGTTTAGCTTCACTAGCGAATGAGCTAGAAGGTTGGGTAAACAAGTTCTCAGTAAAGCACTAGTTTAAAGTCAATTGTTCAATAAAAAGCACGTTTTCAGACGTGCTTTTTTGTTTTTATCGCCTTTATTTTGCAAGTGAACACACTATCAATGTTAAAACATCGCTTAAAGCATGGCGCATTGCTGCTAAAAACGCATAAAAACAGCCCACTCCGAGCACAAATTCATCAAACGATATTTTATTTTAATTTTATTGTTGACCTGAAAGCCGAAAAGCCTTTTAATACACCTCGTCGCCCGGATAGCTCAGTCGGTAGAGCAGAGGATTGAAAATCCTCGTGTCGGTGGTTCGATTCCGCCTCCGGGCACCACAATTTATTAATTGTTGGTGCTTAGCACGAACAATGTTAAAGAATAAAATGTGCCGACTTAGCTCAGTAGGTAGAGCAACTGACTTGTAATCAGTAGGTCACCAGTTCGATTCCGGTAGTCGGCACCATTTATTCTCTTAAAAAGACAATTCCTCCTTAGCTCAGTTGGTAGAGCGACGGACTGTTAATCCGCAGGTCGCTGGTTCGAGCCCAGCAGGAGGAGCCAATTTTCATTATTAAGTTAATAACTTATTAATGACATTGTGCCGACTTAGCTCAGTAGGTAGAGCAACTGACTTGTAATCAGTAGGTCACCAGTTCGATTCCGGTAGTCGGCACCACTTATTAAAATTTGTTCCTCCTTAGCTCAGTTGGTAGAGCGACGGACTGTTAATCCGCAGGTCGCTGGTTCGAGCCCAGCAGGAGGAGCCATATTAGAAGAAGCCGCATCACTTGATGCGGCTTTTTTGTATTAGTTTAAAGCTAAGCTCTCTCCTACTACCCACGAAATAACATAAGCGCTTTGATTATTAAAAACCGCTTACCGCAAGCTAACTATCGACTCACTAAGTAACCAGAAAATATTAACCACAAACGCGCGTGGCAAATGGTGTATCTTTCAACTAAAAAAAGCCAGGTAAAAACCTAGCTTTTTAATTCAATCGGCCATCTCTGAAATCAGCTTAAACCACCAAGACAAATATACTTTGTCTCCAGATATTCATCGAGTCCTTGCTTAGCACCTTCCCGTCCAACACCCGACTCTTTAACTCCACCAAATGGAGCCACTTCAGTAGAGATGATCCCTTCATTAACTCCAACCATGCCGTACTCTAAACCTTCACTAAAAGCCATAATACGCTTCAAGCTATTCGTATAGAAATAGCAAGCCAAACCATATTCTGTATCGTTCGCCATTTCGAGAACTTGATAATCATTTTCAAAGGTAACAATAGGCAACACAGGCCCGAATAGCTCTTGCTGAACAATCGACATATTCTGCGTCACACTATCCAAAAGAACGGGCTCCATAAAGCGACCAGGCCGTCTCTGTGGAGAGTTAGCAATAGAGGCTCCTTCTTGTACAGCTTGATCGATCACCGCCTCTAGTCGATGCTTAGAGGCCATCGTAATAACAGGACCTAATGTGACACCTTTCTCTAAACCATTTCCAAGCTTTAATTTGCTTAACTTCGACAATACTTTATCAATAAAAGCTTGTTTTACATTTTTATGAACATATAGCCGATTGGTACAAACACATGTTTGCCCTGCATTACGGAACTTCGACGCGACAAGCCCTTCCGCAGCCTCATCTAAGTCTGCATCTTCAAACACGATGAAAGGCGCATTACCACCCAACTCCATCGACACCGCCTTGACTGAATCACTGGCTTGCTTCATCAAAATTTTCCCAACGCGCGTAGACCCCGTAAAAGAGATCTTCTGAATCCTAGGATCAGTACTTAGTACTTGACCAAACTCAGCAGCCTGCTCCGACACCACGACAGAAAGCAGTTCTTTAGGGATACCAGCCTGATAAGCTAATTCAACAACAGCAATTGCAGTGAGAGGGGTAAGCTCTGATGGCTTGATCAACATGCCACAACCTGCCGCTAGGGCTGGTGCTGCTTTTCTTGTAATCATCGCAATAGGGAAGTTCCAAGGTGTAATTGCAGCGCATACTCCCACAGGCTGGCGAATTGCAGATAGACGTCTATCTGTCGTGGGGGCAGGAATAACTTCGCCATAAGCACGTTTTGCTTCTTCTGAGAACCACTCGACAAAAGAGGCACCATACATCACTTCCCCTTTGCTCTCAGCTAAAGGTTTACCCTGCTCTAAGGTAATAATCGTGGCTATGTCTTCTGCATTATCAAGAAGTAGTTGATACCACCCCCTCAAACGACGAGAGCGCTCTTTGGCACTTAATTTAGCCCAACGGACTTGCTCCGTTTTGCACTGACCAATGAGATCATCTAACTCATCAAGAGTACTAGGCTTTAACCGAATTAACTCTTGCTCAGTTGCAGGGTTGATGACCACAATTCCCTCTTCGGAAGACCATTGCTTAAATACAGATTTCAGCGTTTCATTTTTTATTTGTTGCATCATCAAACATACTCCTCAAGAACTCCTCTTAGGTTAATCGCTACTAGCAAGTTCAGCAAAGAAAACAAAGTTTTCTAAAAGGCATTAATTTTCGGAAGACTTAGATCTCTTCCTCACTATATTTCGGGAAATTGCGTAATCCACGCAACGACGGTCCCGCTCTAAACATGGAAGCAATGAATGTTTGAGAAATAAGATGTAGAAAATTATTGTTTAAGAGAGACGCTAACAAAACGCGCAGTGAGGAAGACTATTCATTCTACTACGGTTGAGGGCGAGTGTTATAAAGACTCATTGTTCAAATGACCAATCTTTCAACGAGGACATAATACAAACTCGGAGTAATTGGAAGTGCAGGCAGCAGGCCCATCTTCCTGAGAAACTCATGTGCCAAAAGGGTAAAGAAAGTCGTATTGTCTCGCCTTCAATGTGTAAATGCATTTTTAGGGGACACGACCAAACGAAAAAGCCCCAGTCTTTCGACTGGGGCTTAATATAAGTGGCGGAGTGGACGGGACTCGAACCCGCGACCCCCGGCGTGACAGGCCGGTATTCTAACCAACTGAACTACCACTCCGCAGTGGTATCACTCGCTTTAATAAGCAAGTGTCCGCTTTTGTCTTCACTTTTCGAAAAAGTGAAAATAAAACTAAAGCCTGGCGATGTCCT